>NZ_JBAKHO010000031.1:0-65110 GCF_036902735.1 Micromonospora lacuserhaii
GGCTGCGCGGCGGACAGCGGCAGGCCCGGCCCGGCCGTAGCTGCGCGCGAGTCGAGCCGGTCCGGCGGCGGCAGGGCCGAAGGCAGGTCGAGCCGGTCCGGCGGCGGCGGGGCGGGGGGCAGGTCGAGCAGGTCCGGCGCGCCGCGCAGCTCCGCCAGCAGGTCCGCAACCGCCTGCCGGCCGGCCGGCACACCCAGCCGGTCCCGCTCGGCCCGGGCGAACAGCGCCGGGCCGACCGCTGGGCGCTCGGACCCCGCCGCCCCGCCCTCGGTGTCGTACGCCCGGGCCAGGTCCCGCACGATCACCCCGAACGACCAGTCGTCGCAGACGATGTGGTGGACGACCAGCAGCAGCGCCACCGCGCGGCCGGTCTCGTCGGGGACCAGGTGGGCGCGGAGCAGCGGGCCGGTGGCGAGGTCCATGGGCGCCCGGGTGGCCTCGGCGGCGAGCCGGGTGAGCCGCTCGTCGAGCGGCGTGCCCGGGTCGGGCGGCACGACGACCGGCGCCGGATCGATGCAGGCGTGGACGTGCTGCACCGGCCCGTCCGGGCCGGCTGGGAAGACCGTGCGCAGGGCGGGGTGCCGGTCGACCACCCGTCGCAGCGCCCGGGCCAGCCGGTCCCCCTCCAGCGGCGTGGCGAACCGCACCGCGAAGGCCAGCAGGTAGGAGGTGTCGTCCGGGTCGAGCCGGTGCAGGAACCAGAGCCGGGTCTGCGCGGCGGAAAGCGGGGCGGGGCCGGCCGGCGCCGGGCCGGCCGGCTCCCCGGCCGGCGCCGGGGCGGCGGTCAGCCCGTCCAGGTGGGCGGCCAGCCCGGCGACGGTCGGGTGGGCGAAGAGGTCGCCCGGTCGGACCGGCCGGCCGGTCGCGGCGGCCAGCCGGGTGGCGCAGCGGACCGCGAGCAGGGAGTCGCCGCCGAGGGCGAGGAAGTCGCTGTCGGCGCCGGTGACCGGCACGCCGAGCACCTCGCGCCAGATCGCCGCCACCGCGCCGAGCGTCCCGTCGAGCGGCCCGGTGTGCGGCCCGGTGTGGGCGCCGAGGGTGGGGGCGGGCAGGGCCGACCGGTCCACCTTGCCGTTGGGCAGGGTGGGCAGCCGATCCAGCCAGACCACGGTCGCGGGGACCAGCGGCGCGGGCAGCACCCCCGCCAGCCGGGCCCGTACGTCGTCACGCCGCTCGCCGACCAGGTAGCCGACCAGCAGCGGGTCCCCGCTCGGCCCTTCCCGTACGGCGGCGGTCGCCTCGCGCACCCCGGGCAGCGCGGCGAGGCGGGCGGCGACCTCACCCAGCTCGATCCGGTAGCCCCGCAGCTTCACCTGGTCGTCGAGGCGACCCAGGTACGCCAGCTGCCCGTCCGGCCGCAGCCGGACCCGGTCACCGGTGCGGTACATCCGCTCCCCGGGCCGGAACGGGTCGGGCAGGAACCGGGCCCGGGTCTCCTCCGGCCGGTCGAGATAGCCCCGGGCCAGGCCCGCCCCGGCGAGGTGGAGCTCGCCCGGATCACCCGGCGAGACCGGCTGCCCCTCGGGGTCGAGGACGTAGGCCCGGGTCTGCGGCAGCGGACGGCCGATCGGCGGGTCCCCGCTGTCCGGTGGCACCTCCGCCCAGGTGGAGTAGGTGGTGTCCTCGGACGGGCCGTAGAGGTTGCAGAGCCGGCGTACGTGCGGGCGGGACCACACCCGGTCGGCCAGCGCGGCGGTGAGCGGCTCGCCGGCCAGGCAGACCGTGCGCACGCTCTCCGGCAGGGCGCCCGCGGTGAGCAGTTCCCCCATCGCGGAGGGAACGGTGTTGACCAGGGTGACGGGCAGCCGGTCCGCCGCCCCGGGGGCGGCGAGGGCCAGCACGTCGTCGACGAGGAGCACCCGGCCGCCCCAGCAGAGCGGGCCGAAGATCTCGAAGACGGACAGGTCGAAGCAGACGGAGGTGGCGGCGAGCATCCCGCCCAGTTCGGCGTCGTCGAAGGTCTGCCGGGCCCAGTGCATCAGCACCGACGCCGAGCGGTGCTCGATGGCCACGCCCTTGGGCCGCCCGGTGGAGCCGGAGGTGTAGATGAGGTACGCCAGGTCCGCCGGCGTCGCCGCCACCGCCGGGTCGGTGCCGTCCCCGCCCGGGTCGAGCCGGTCGACCGGGACGGCCAGCTCGGGGAACCGGTCGGCGAGGTCGGAGCGGGTCAGCACCAGCCGCACGCCGGAGTCGGCGGTCATGAAGGCCACCCGGGCCGGCGGGTACGCCGGATCCAGCGGGACGTAGCAGGCACCGGCCTTGAGCACGGCGAGCAGGGCGACCACCAGCTCGGGCGTCCGGGGCAGGCAGACGGCGACCCGTTCCTCCCGGGTCACCCCGCGCCGGAGCAGGACCCGGGCCAGCCGGTTCGCCGCCTCGTCGAGCTCGCGGTAGGACAGCGCGCGGTCGGCGTGCCGTACCGCCTCCGCCTCCGGGGTCCGGGCGGCCTGCGCGGCCACCATCCGGTGCAGGCAGTCCACGTCGGCGGTGCCACCGGTCGCGCGCCGGCCGGCGGCCCGGCGCGTCGGGCCGGCGGGTCGGGTGGGTGCGCTCACCGACGTGGACCTCCGCTCCTGAGCAGCGCGAGCTGGCGGTCGGCTTCCTCCTGCAGGCGGTCCTTGTCGGCGAGGACGATCGTGCCGGGGTCGTTGTCGGGCAGCTCGTCCTCGACGTTGCGGATCGGCTTGTAGGCGATGCCGACGAGGGCGAGGGCGAGGGAGCAGAGTCCGGCCACGATCGCCGCGAGGGCCATCCCGCGGCCCGGTCCGGTGCCGACGATCCCGGCCAGCACTCCGCCGGGCGACACCATCGGGGCGAAGACGTGCTCGGCGAGCGGGCCGGCGCTGAGGAAACCGGCCGGCACCATCAGCCAGGACAGCATCTGGCCCATGGACAGCACCCGGCCCTGCAGTTCCAACCCGACCTTGGCCTGCACGATGGCGAGCCAGTGGGTGTTCACCAGGGCCGTGGCCAGGCCCATGCCGAACAGGCCGAGGGTCGGGAACAGTGGGCTCGGGTGCAGGCCGACGGTGAGCAGCGACGCGCCGAGGAGCACGACGCTCGCCAGGATTCCGGTGGTACGCCGGGCCGTGCCGCCCCACACGCCCATCAGGACCGCGCCGACGAGCATGCCGACCCCGCTGGCGGCGAGCACCCTGCCGAGGACCGCCGGATCGCCGAACGACAGGGTCAGCGGGGTCACCAGGACCTCGACCAGAGCGAAGAAGTAGTTCAGCGACGCGGTCAGCACGACCAGGGCCACCAGTCCGTGCCGGCGGACGATGAACCGCCAGCCGCCCAGGACCTCCCGCCGGAACGGCTCCTCGCGCCGGACGAACAGGGTGTCCGGGAAGCGGACCGAGAGCGTGATGGCGACCGCGACGGCGAAGGTGAGCAGGTCGATGACGACGATGCCGGGCAGCCCGACCGCGATCACCAGGGCACCACCGACCAGCGGCGCCAGCACCGTGCTCGTCGCCGTGCCGAGGGAGACGATGCCGTTGGCGCGCCCGTAGTACCGCTTCGGTACCAGTTGCGTGACGGCCGCCTGGTAGGCGGGTTGCTGGAAGGCCGTCGCCACCGCGGTGACGGTGATGGCGGTGAACACGTGCCAGAGCTGGAGCTGGCCCCACCACAGCAGCAGTGCGAGGCTCACCGTGCCGGTGGCGGCCAGGCAGTCCGCGAAGATCATGATCAGCCGCCGGTCCCACCGGTCCGCCAGCGCGCCCGCGATCGGGGAGAGGACCACGGCGGGCAGCAGCGCCAGGACGGTGGCCGTGGCGAACAGCGACACCGACCCGGTCCGCTGGTAGACCCACAGGCTCATGCCGAAGCCGGTCAGTCCGCTGCCGATGAGCGAGACGAGTTGACCGATCGCGACCAGGTAGAACACCGTCAGGCTGGGCATCCCCCGGCTGGCCGCGGGTCGGTGAACCGCCGGGGTGACCGTCCGCTGCTCCGGCACCGGGCGGGGCGGACCGGCCGCAGTGTCCCCGACCGGCTGCTGCCGCTGCCCGGGCACCGCCGCCGTCGCGGTCGGCGCGCCACAGTTCGCGAGGATGATGCGCGCCACCTCGCCGGGCTGGTGCTTGGCGAAGTAGTGGCCGGCGCCCTCGATGACCTCCAGCGACACCCGGTCGGAGAAGAACTCCCACTCCAGGTACCGCTCCTCGTACAGCTCCGTGGCACGGTCACCGCTGCCGACGACGCAGACGATCGGGGCGGACAGTTTCCGGGGCAGACCGTTCGCGTAGACCTCGGTGTAGTAGTCCTCCCCCATCGCGGCGTCGGCCAGGACCACGCGCATGACGAAGTCCTTCTCGTTCTCGTCGAAGACCTCGGTGAAGAAGCCCATCGCGCGCAGCCCCTCCAGGGTCCGCCGCTTCGACGTCCAGCGCTCCATCGGAAACCACCGGCGCAGCCAGCTGAACACCCGGCCGGGCAGTCTCGGGGCGGGGAAGTGGGCGCCGATGACCACGCCGGTCAGCTCGACACCGGCCGCCTCGAGCCGGCGGCCCAGCTCCACCGCCTCCGCGCCGCCCATGCAGTGCCCGTACACGGCCACCGGACCGGTGATCTGATCGACGACCTCGGCCACGCAGCCGTCCACCAGCTCGTCCAAGCTCAGCAGGGGTTCGTCCGGGCGGTTCAGGTCGTGGCCGGGGCGCTCCAGGGCGTACAGCGCCACGTCCGGTGGGAGGGCGTCCGCCAGCGGCTGGAAGGTGATCGCGCTGCCGGCGGCGAACGGTACGCAGAGCAGCGTCAGCCGCGTCGGCGTGGCCGGCCGCGAGGGGGTCAGCTCGTGCAGCAGCCGTCCGGCGGAGCCCCCGGTCGCGTCCAGGTGTTCGGTCAACGACCGGATCGTCGGGTGGCGGAACAGGTCGAGGACGCTGATCGCCGGGTCGTTCCCGGCCAGTGCCTTGATGGCCTTGAAGGAGTCGCCGCCGAGGTCGAAGAAGTCGTCGTCGATGCCGACGCTGTCGTAGCCGAGCACCGCGGCCCACCGCTCGGCCAGGGCCTTCCGTAGCGGGGTGTCCGGCGGGGTCGCCCCGACGCTCACCCCACCACGTGCCGGCGCCGGCAGGGCGGCCCGGTCGACCTTGCGGTTGGCGCTCAGCGGCATCCGGTCGAGCACCACGAAGGCGGACGGGATCATGTAGTCCGGCAGGTAGGTGCGGGCGAAGGCCCGCCACGGGGCCGGGTCGACGTCGAAGTCGGGCACCGGGTCCGCTGCGGCGTCCGGCCCGTCCGCGTCGGCCGCCGCCCCGGTGGCCAGCGTCAGGTAGGCCACGATGCTCTTCTCACCGTCGTCCTCGCGGACCACCACCGCCGTGTCGCGTACCGACGGGTGGCGGCGCAGCACCGCCTCGATCTCGCCGAGTTCGATGCGGAATCCGCGCACCTTCACCTGCGAGTCGTCGCGGCCGACGAACTCGATGCGGCCGTCGGCCAGGTAGCGGCCGAGGTCCCCGGTGCGGTACAGCCGGCCGCCGCCGTTCGGGTCGGGCACGAACCGCTGCGCGGTGAGAGCCGGGTCGCCGAGGTAGTCGCGGGCCAGTCCCGCCCCGCCGAGGTACAGCTCACCCAGTACGCCCACGGGGGCCGGGGACATCCGCGGATCGAGCGCCTGGACGCGCATGTTGCCGATCGGGCGGCCGATGGTGAGGTGCGTGAAGCCGGGCTCGAGGCGTTCCATCGTGGACCAGACGGCGGCCTCGGTCGGGCCGTAGAGGTTCCACAACACGCCGACCCGCTCAGCCAACTGTCGGGCCAACGGGGCGGACACCGCCTCGCCGCCGCACACGGCCGTCAGGCCGGGCATCCCGGTCCAGCCGGACTCGATCAGCAGCCGCCAGGTCGCCGGGGTGCCCTGGGCCAGGGTGACCCCTTCCGCGACGAGCAGTTCGGCCAGCCGCGTCGCGTCGTAGGCGACGTCCCGACCCACCATCAGCATCCGGGCGCCGACGACGAGGGGCAGGAACAGCTCCGGTACGGACATGTCGAAGGCGAAGCTGGCCATCGCGAGCATCGTGCCGTCGCTGGTCAGCCCGGGCCGTTCGCGCATGGTGGCCAGGGTGTTGACGATCGCGCCGTGCGTCACCCGGACGCCCTTCGGCCGTCCCGTCGACCCGGACGTGTAGATCACGTACGCGAGGTGGTCCGGCCCGGCCAGCGGCTCCGGGTCGGTGTCCGGCTCCGCGTACGGCGCCTCGCCGCTGTGCACCACCTCGCCGGCGTACCCGGCGAACCGGTCGGCGAGGTCCGCCTCGGTGACCAGGACCGCGGCGGCGCTGTGGTCCAGCACGTACCGCTGCCGTTCGATCGGGTAGTCGGGGTCCAGCGGGACGTACGCGCCGCCCGCCTTCAGCACGCCGACCAGCGTGACCGGCAGTTCGGGCGAGCGGTTCAGACAGACGGCGACCGCGACGTCCGGACCGACGCCCGCCCGGCGGAGCCGGTGGGCGAGCCGGTTGGCCCGGGCGTTGAGCTCGGCGTAGCTGAGCGTGGTCGCCCCGAACGTCACGGCGGGCCGGTCGGGGTTCGTCGCGACCTGGTGTTCGATCAGCTCGACGAGGGTCGGCACGCGGTCCGGTGCCACCCCGTCCCAGCCGGGCGCGGTGGCGGTGTCGTTCCACTCGGCGATCCGGGTCAGCTCGGCGGGAGTGAGGACGGCCACGTCCGCCAGCCGGACGCCGGGGTCGGCCACGGCGGCGGCGAGCAGCGTCTCCAGGTGGCCCATCATCCGCTCGGCGGTCGCCGCGTCGAACAGGTCGGTGTTGTACTCCAACCGCAGCCGCAGCCCCTCGTCCACCTCGTACGCGTACAGCGCCAGGTCCTGCTGGGCGATGCCCGGCTCGACGGCGAACTGGGACATCCGCAGCCCGGTCGTCCCCAGGTCCCGCCGCTCGGGGACGTTCAGCAGGTTGAACATCACCTGGAACAAGGGGTTCCGGCTCAGGTCGCGGGGTGCGTCGACGAGGTCCACCAGCCGCTCGAACGGCACCTCCTGGTGGTCGTACGCCCCCAGCGCCGTGCGCCGTACCTGCCCGAGCAGCTCCTCGAAGGTCCAGTCGCCGTCGATCACGGTCCGCAACGGCAGCATGTTGACGAAGAAGCCGACCATCGGTTCGAGTTCGGCGCGGACCCGTCCGGCGACCGGCGTGCCGACGCAGATGTCGCGCTGGCCGGTGTAGCGCCAGAGCAGGGCCTTCAGCGCGGCCAGCACCGTCATGGCCAGGGTGGCGCCCCGGGCCTGGCTGAAGTGGCGCAGTTCGTCGGCGGCCCGCGGGGGCAGGACGCTGGTGCGGACGGCGCCGCGGAAGGTCTGCACGGGCGGCCGTGGCCGGTCGCTCGGCACCTCCAGGACACTCGCCACACCGTCGAGTTGCCGTCGCCAGTACCGCATGTCGTCGCTGTCGGTGTCCGCCATCCGGCCGCGCTGCCAGCGCGCGTAGTCGCCGTACTGGACGGCCAGTTCGGGCAGTGGCGAGGGGCGGCCGCCGAGGACGGCCTCGTAGAGCGTGGCCACCTCGCCGGCGACGACGCCGAGGGACCACCCGTCGGAGACGGTGTGGTGCATGGTCATCGACAGCACGTGCCGGTCGTCGGCGATCCGGAGCAGCACGGCCCGGAACAGCGGCCCGCGGGCCAGGTCGAACGGGCGTCGGACGTCGGCGGCCAGGGCGGCGTGCACCCACGGCGGCACCGCGTCGGCGACCGCCGACTCCACGATGCTGCGCACACCCGGCGCCGTTTCGTCGGCGTCCGCCGGCGCGGACACGACCGGCAGGTCGACCGCGCCCGGCGGCCGCACCTCCTGGACGGGGTCGCCGTCGGGGCCGAGCGGGAAGACGGTACGCAGCGACTCGTGCCGCCGGACCAGCTCGGCCAGCGCCCCGCGCAGCGCGTCGACGTCGAGGGTGCCGTCCAGCAGCAGTGTCGTGCCGACGGTGTAGGCGCTCTGCTCGTACGCCTGGTCGAGGAACCACAGCCGGTGCTGCCCGGAGGAGAGCGGCGCCGGGCCGGCGCCGGGGTCGGCGCGCGGGATGGCCGGCGCGGGGGGCGCGGCGGTGGGCTGCTCGACGGCGAGGGGTGCGGCGGCGACGGGCGGGGTGTCGGTCGCCGGCAGCGCCGCCGCGATGCCGGCGACGGTCGGCTGCGCGAAGACCGTCTCGAGCGGCAGCGCCACGCCGAGCCGGGCCCGGAGCCGCACGACGAACTGGGTGGCGAGCAGCGAATGCCCGCCCAGCTCGAAGAAGTTGTCGAGCGCCCCGATCGGCCGGATGCCGAGCAGCTCGGTCCAGATCTCCGCCACGCACTCCTGTTCCGGGGTGCTCGGCGCGACGTGGGCCGTGCTGAGGGCCGGCCGGTTGCCGGCGTCGACCGGCTCGGGCGCGTCCGGGCCGGCCGCGGGAGCGTCCGGCGGGGCGGGTGCGGGGTGCGCCGGGGTCGTCCGCGGCGCCGCGTCAACCCAGTACCGGTGCCGCTCGAACGGGTAGCCGGGCAGGGCCAGGCGGCGACGCGGGCCACCGTGGAACCGTTGCCAGTCCACCTGCGCGCCGGACAACCACATCCGGCCGACCGCGTCGAGCATCGTGGCGAGGTCGTCGGCGTCGTGGCGCGGATGCCGCATCGCCGCCACCACCTGGCCGGGCCGCAGGCCGGCCAACCGCGTCAGGCCGCCGAGGGCGTGCCCCGGACCCAGCTCCGCGAGGACCACGTCCTGCTCGGCGAGGAGCGCCGCCGACTCGGCGAACCGTACCGGCTCCCGCATGTGCCGCACCCAGTACGCCGGATCGGTGACCTGCCCCGGAGTGACCGGGCCGCCGGTCAGGTTGGTCAGGTAGGGGCGCTCGGGTTCGGCCAGGGCGACCTGGCGGACGTGGCCGGCGAACTCGTCGAGCACCGGGTCGAGCAGGGCGGAGTGGTAGCCGCGGGTGACCCGCAGCGGCCGGCAGTCGACCGCGTCGGCGGTCAGCCGCAGGCGGAGCGCCTCGATCGCCTCCGGAGGGCCGGACAGCACGCACAGCTCCGGAGCGTTGACCGCCGCCAGCGACACGTTCGCGTCCAGCAGCCCGGCCACCGCGGTCTCGGGCAGGCTCACCGCGAGCATCGCCCCGGCCGGGGTCCGCTCGACCAGCTCACCGCGGGCGCACACCAGGCGCAGCGCGTCGGCCAGGGAGAAGACGCCGGCCAGGCACGCGGCGACGTACTCGCCGAGGCTGTGCCCCACCATCAGGTCCGGGGTCACGCCCCGGGCGAGCAGCGTCCGGGCGAGCGCGTACCCGGTGACGAAGAGCGCGGGCTGGACCAGCCGGGGCCGCGCGAGCAGCCGCTCGGCCTGCTCGTGGCCGTCGGGCGACGGGCAGAGCAGCGTACGCAGGTCGAGCCCCAGGTCGTCGCGGAGCAGCTCGGCGCATTCGTCCACCACGGACCGGTAGGTCGGCTCCGCGCGGTAGAGGCCGGCGCCCATCGCCACGTGCTGGGCGCCGTGCCCCGGGAAGGCGAACACCAGCGGCCGCCGGCCGCCGGGGTGGGTGCCGGTGAACTGCCGCTGCGGCGAGTCGAGGGCGGCCAGCGCGTCGGCGCGGTCCGCCACGACGACGAAGCGTCGGTGGGTCATCGACTGGCGCCGGCCCAGGTTGGCCGCGACGTCGGAGAGGTCCACCTCGGGATGCCCGTCGAGCCAGTCGCGGACCTGGCGGGTCTGCCGCTCCAGCGACTCGACCGTACGGGCCGACACGACCAGCAACTGCGGTCCCGCGGCCGGGGCGGCCGGCGGCGCCGCCGTGGCCGGCGGTTCCTCCAGTACGACGTGGGCGTTCGTGCCGCCGATGCCGAACGAGCTGACCCCTGCTCGGCGCGGGCCGTCGGCGAGCCAGGGGCGGGCGGTGTCGTTGAGGTAGAACGGGCTGCCCTCGAAGTCGATCGCCGGATTGGGCCGGCTGACGTTGATCGTCGGCGGCAACGTACGGCTCCACAGCGCCATGGCCGTCTTGATCAGACCGGCGACCCCGGCCGCGGCGTCGGTGTGCCCGATGTTGGCCTTGACGGAGCCGAGGGCGCAGAAGCCGCGGTCGTCGGTGCCGCGCCGGAACGCCTCCGTCAGCGCGGTCACCTCGATGGGGTCGCCGAGGCTCGTGCCCGTCCCGTGGGCCTCCACGTAGCTCACCGAACGGGGGTCCGCGCCGGCCGCGGCCAGCGCGCTGCTGATCACCTCGGCCTGGCCGTCGACGCCCGGCGCGGTGTACCCGGTGCGGCGGGCCCCGTCGTTGTTGATGGCCGAGCCGCGGATCACCGCGTAGATCGTGTCGCCGTCGGCGACGGCGTCCTCCAGCCGTTTGAGCGCGACGATGCCGACTCCGCTGGATTCGATGCTGCCGCGCGCGTCGGCGCTGAACGGGCGGCAGTGCCCGTCGGGCGAGTAGATCCCACCGTCGTGGTAGAGGTAGCCGCGGCGCTGCGCGGGGAAGACGCTCACCCCGCCGGCCAGGACCAGGTCTGACTCGCCGGTCAGCAGGCTCTGCCGGCCGAGGTGCACGGCCACCAGCGAGGTCGAGCAGGCCGTGGCGACGGTGACCGCGGGGCCGGTGAGGTCGAGCTTGTAGGCGACCCGGCTGAGCAGGAAGTCCTTGTCGTTGCTGATCGACAACTGGTGCTCGCCGATGGTGCTGGTCAGCTCCGGGTGGCTGCTCAGGTGGTCGAGCAGGTAGCTGCTGCGCCCCGACCCGGCGAAAAGGCCGATCCGTCCGGGGTGGCCGGACGGGTCGTAACCGGCGTGCTCCAGCGCGTGCCAGGCGCACTCGAGCAGCAGCCGGTGCTGCGGGTCGAGGGTCTGCGCCTCGCGGGGGGTGATGCCGAAGAAGGCCGCGTCGAACTGGTCGATCCCCGGCAGGTGGGTGCCGGCTCGGACGTACGCCGGGTCGTCGAGCCGGGTCGGGTCCGCCCCGTCGGCCAGCATCTCCTCGACGCTGAACTCCCCCACCGATTCCACCCCGGTGCGGATGTTGTGCCAGTACTCGTCGAGCGTCCGCGCGCCGGGGAAGCGGCAGGCCATGCCGACGACGGCGATCATTCCGCCGGGCTGGCCGGTGTCGTCGCTCGCGCCGGCGCGTACGACGCGGGCCGGCGCGGCCCCCGGGCGCGGGGCGGCCGGAGCGGTCGCCGCACCGGTGGTGGCGGTGGTCAGGAACGCCGCCAGCGATTCGACCGTGGGATGCCGGAACAGGTCGGTGACCGTGACGACGTCGCCGAGCTGTGCGCGCAGCCGCTCGAGGACGGCCAGCAGGCGCATCGAGTGGCCGCCGAGGTCGAAGAAGTTGTCCCGCACCCCGACCCGCCCGACGCCGAGCACGTCGCGCCACACGTCCACGACCAGCCGCTCGAGGCCTATCCGGGCGGTGTCCCACTGCGCCGGGCCGGGGGCGGCGGGCGCGGTCACCGGCTGTTCCGGTGCCGCGGGCGGATCCTGCTCGGGTGCCGATCGCTGCCGCGGCACGTCCCGACCGGGAGCGGGCAGCGCAGCGGCGTCCACCTTCCCGTTGCCGGTCAGCGGCAGCGCGTCGAGGAAGACGAACGCGGCCGGAACCAGGTAGCACGGCAGCTCGGCGGCGAGGGCCGTGCGGAGGGTCGCGGCGTCGTGCTCCGCCCCACCCGCCACGTACGCGACGAGCTGCGGGTCGTCGGGGTCGTCCCGGCGTAGCTGCACGGTCACGTCACAGGCGGGCAGGCACCGTCGGACGGCCGCCTCGATCTCGCCGCACTCCACGCGGAAGCCGCGCAGCTTGACCTGGTTGTCCGTGCGGCCCAGGTACTCGAGGTTCCCGTCGGGGCGCATGCGCACGAGGTCGCCGGTGCGGTACAGCCGCGCGCCGGGGACGGTCGAGAACGGGTGCGGGACGAACCGCTCGGCGGTCAACCCGGGCTGGTGGAGGTACCCGCGCGCCACGCCGGCTCCGCCGACGTACAGCTCGCCGACCACGCCCGCCGGGACCGGGTTCAGCCACCCGTCGAGCACGTACAGCTCCGTGTTGGCGATCGGCCGTCCGATGGGGACGGAGCCGTCGGCCGGGGTGGTCGGGTCGACCTCGTACGCGGCGCAGCCGACCACGGTCTCCGTCGGCCCGTACTCGTTGACCAGCGCGGTGGCGGGCGAGTGGGCGCGCCAGGGTGCCACCTGGTCGGCACGCAGGTTCTCGCCGCCGATGACGAAGCACCGGGTGCGGTCGGCCATCTCGGCGGGGCTGAGCTGGTGGTTGACGAGGTCGAGCTGGGCCGGGGTGATCTTGACCAGCCCGAACGCGGTCCGCTGGTGGCGCAGCGCCTCGCCCAGCGCCTCCGGGCCGAGGTGTTCGCCGATCATCAGCACGGTGGCCCCGCTGGTCAGCGGGACCAGCAGGCTCGTGACGGTCAGGTCGAACCCGATCGACGAGTGCAGCGGGACCGTGTCCCCGGGCTGCAGCCGGTAGGCCTGGGCGGCCCAGCGCACGTAGTTGCACACGCCGCGATGGGTGACCATGACACCCTTGGGGCGGCCGGTCGACCCGGAGGTGTGGATGACGTACGCGAGGTCCTCCGCCGACGGCGTCGGCCGTCGGCGCGGCCGCCGCTTAGGCCCCCCGCCGGAGCCGCCGGCGCCCCGACCGGGATCGGCCCGCGTGACCGGCGTGTCCAGGCCGGGCACCAGCAGCGCCCTGCCGTCGGGCACCAGGTGCGCCAGCTCGGCGCAGGTGAGGACGACCGGGGCGGCGGTGTCCTCGACCAGGTACCGCAGCCGGGCGGGCGGGTTGGCCGGATCCATGGGTACGTAGGCCGCGCCGGTCTTCAGCACGGCGAGGACCGCCACGGCGAACGGCACCGAGCGCGGCAGGAGCAGACCCACCAGGCCGCCCACGCCGACGCCCCGCTGGCGCAGCGTCTCCGCCAGCGCCTCGGCCCGCGTGTGCAGCTCGCGATAGCTCAGCGCGGTGTCGCCGTCGGTCACCGCCACGCCGTCGGGGGTTCGGCGCGCCTGCCGCTCGATCAGCAGGTGGACCAGGTCGTCCGGCTCGGCGGGGGTGGCGGTCCGGTTCCACTCCCCGACGAGCTGCCGGTACTCGTCGGGGGTGAGCATCGCGGCCGAGCCGACCGGCGCGCCCGGGTCGGCCACCAGCGACCGCAGCAGCGTCTGGAAGTGCCCGGCGAGGCGGACCATCGCGTCGTCGTCGAACAGGTCGGTGCGGTACTCCAGCACGGTCCGCAGGCCGTCGCCGTTCTCCCGGACCGAGACGGTGAGGTCGAACTTGGCGGTGTCGCCGGGTACCTCGAGCGGGATGACGTCGAGGCCGTCGAGGCGCGGCGGTGTCGCCTCGCGGCCGTACACGAACATCACCTGGAACAGCGGGCTGTAGCCGGGCTGGCGGGCCGGGCTCAGCGACTCGAGCAGCGCCTCGAAGGGAAGCTCGGAGTTGCTCAGGCCCTCGAGGACGGCGGTGCGGACCCGCCCGAGCAGCGTCTCGAACGACGGGTCGTCGTCCAGCCGGGCCCGGATGGCGACGGTGTTCAGCAGCAGCCCGACGAGTTTCTGCGCCTCGGCCCGCTGCCGGCTGGCCACCGGCGTGCCCACCACGATGTCGCGCTGCCCCGTCCACCGTGCCAGCAGCACCTGCAGCGCGGCGAGCATGACCATGTACGGGGAGACGCCCACCCGCTGGCAGAGCGTCATCAGCGCGTCCGTGGGCAGGTCCAGCGGGAACGACCGGGTGGACCCCGCGCTGGACGGTACGACGGGCCGAGGCCCGCGGGTGGGCAGTTCGAGGACGGCGGGCGCGTCGGCGAGTTGGGCCCGCCAGTACGCGCGCTGGCCGGCTGCCTCCGCACCGCTGAGCCAGTCGTGCTGCCAGGCCGCATGGTCGCGATGGTCGACGTCGACCGGGTCGAGGTCCGCCGGCCGTCCCGTGCGGTGTGCGGTGTAGAGGCGTTCCCACTCGTCGTGCAGGATGCCGAGCGACCACTCGTCGATGGCGACGTGGTGCATCGTCAGCAGGAGCACGTGCTCTTCCGGCGCGCAGCGCAGCAGGCCGGCGCGCAGCACCGGTCCGCGTTCCGGGTCGATCGGGGTGCGCGCCTCGGCGTGGATCCGTGCCTGCAGCTCCTGGTCGCGTTGCCACGTCGGCAGCCCGCTCAGGTCGTGCACCCGCAACAGCCCAGGGCGCGGCTCGTGGACCACCTGGACCAGGCGCTGCGCCGCATCGTCCACACCCGACGGCCCGGTCGTGGCGTCCGCCGCCGGCGCGAGAGTGGTGCGCAGGGCGGCGTGCCGGGCCACCAGCGCGTCGAGCGCCGCCGACAACGCCGCCACGTCCAGCGGCCCGTGGAGCCGGTACGCCAGCGGCACCAGGTAGCTGGCCGTGGGGTCGAGGCGGCTCAGCTGCCACATCTGGCGTTGCGCATACGAGGCCGCGGCCGGGGCGGGGGCAGCGGAGTCGACCCGAAGCGGCCCGACGGGCGTCACTTGCCGGAACCTCAGGACGTCGGTCACCGCGTCCGCCTCCTATCCCCCAGCACCGGCCGGAGGAGCGCCGCCAACGCGTCGGCCCGATCCACCAGTTGCTCGTAGTCCAAAATCCCGAACCTGTCGATGACGGCCGGTTGACGTGGGGTCAGCTCGGCATGGTGGAGCGCAGCCCCGGATACGGTGCCGGGATGCGCTGGCACGACCGGCCGGCGGGTTGATCCCGCAGGTCGGAACGTACCCGTGGCAGCCCCCGGGGGCAGTCGTTGATGTGACAGATGCAGATCAATTGATGCGAGAAGCTGTTCCACATCATGACATCGATGATCTTGGTGGGGGATCCCCGGATCGTGCCAGCCGTCGATGCGTTCGGCCGAAGCCGTTACACGTTCGTCTATGTTTTCCCTCGGCGGCGACATCTATGACGCGCCGGGCGAGCACCTCCCACGCCGCGTCGGACGGCGAGGTGTGGACCGGGTGGTCGGCGGCGACCAGCCGGCGACCGCTTCAGCAGGGGCCGCCGGTCTCCCAGTTCAGCTTGCCGCTGCCGAACGGCACCACCCCGGGCTTGAGCGTCTGCGGGATGCTCCAGTTGCCGGCCGCCACGTACCAGGAGTCACCGCAGTTGCCGGGGAGGACGAGTCGCATCGTCCAGGTCGGCGCCGACCGGTCCAGATGGTGCACCTGGGACCGGTACAGCTTCGCGCCGCCGTCCGCGGTGCGGCTGTAGGTGGCCCAGAAGACCCGGATCCGCTCACCCGGGCAGAGCTGGTTGCTCCACTCGCCGTTGGTCCGAGCCGCGACCGTGACAACTCCGTCGGTGAAGAGCTGGACCACGTCCACCACCCCGGCCGGGGTGCAGCTCGGCCTGGGGGTGGTGGCCGTCGCGGCGGGCGGCGAGGCGGGCGCTGTGGTCGACCGGGCTGCTGCGGGCCGCCGGGCCGGGGTCGACGTGCGCGCGACAGTGGCCACGGGGGTCGCCGCGCGGGAGGCAATGGCCGTGGGGGTTGCCGTACGGGCGGCATCGGGGGTCGCGCTCGGGGTGACGGCACCGGCGGTCCCCCGGGGCGAGATCGGCGCGACAGCGGGCCGGGCCGGTGCACGCTCCGGATCGGATCCGGTCACGATGATCGTGATGAGCGGCACCGCGAGGGCGGCGGCGAGCCCGGCGGCCGGTAGCAACCAGCGCCGCCGTGCTCTGCTGAGCTCGCGCGCGTCGCTCGGGTGAGGTGGCTCGGACATGCGGGCTCCGGAGAAGGTGAACAGGACTCCGCCGGAGCGGTGCGTGGATCTTACTGTCGTCGGCCCGAAGTTGGGGGGGTGCGCCACCTGGTGTCAGCGCCGGTCGAGCTCGGCCTGGAGCCGCTGGATGAGCGTCTTGCGACCCTTGCCGTCGCGCTCGTCGGCGAGTGCGGCCTTGAGTTGCGGCGTGTCGAGGCCGCGGACGAGCTTGGCTGCCTCGGAGACCGGCAGCTCCGACAGTCGTCCGGCCGACGTGGCCTTCTTGCGGGCACGTTTGGCCGGCTCGGTGTTGGCTACGTACTGCTTGCCGGATCGGGACGCGGCCCGCTTCTTGGTGTCGGTCGCGCGCTTCTCGTCGTCCGAGAGCTGCTCCCAGGCTCGCTCGGGTAGGTAACGACTCGTCGTGCCGCCGCGCCGTGCTCGAGTGTCGCCCTCTCTGGTCTGCCAGTGTTCGGCGCCCCACCGCTGCAGGGACTTCTGTCGCTCGTCCTTGGCGCCCAGGTATCCCCCGCCGCGCTTCTGGTACTCCTGAGTGAGCAGCTGCGACTTGCGGGCCGACCACTGCCCCTGCTTGCCGCCCTTGTCGGAAGCCTTGATCTCTTCCTTGATCTGCTCCCTGAGTTCGGGCTCCGTGTACCGCGCCATGGCTGGCAGCTACCCGGGGCCGCGGCGCGTATGCCTCCCGCGCCCAACCCCGTCGATTCGTGCGGCTACGGGCCGAACGTGAAGACGTACGCGCGGAAGCCGGGTTGGCTGGCGACGAGGGTCAGCAGGTGGTCGTCCCGGGATGCGCCGGCGACGAGCCGGATCATGCCTGCCCGGTCGATCTGCGCGATCGCGTCCGGGTCGACGCCCGCACCGCGCTCGTCGCCGATCGGTCCCCCGTCGAGCAGCACCCTGACCGCGGCCTCCCCGGCGGGTCCCGGGTCGACGACGATGTTCACCTCGCCGGCGTTGAAGGGCAGGGCGAGCTCGCCGATGCCGCTGGCGAGCTCGACGTACTCGCCGGTGCTGCGCCAGTCGCCGGTCAGGGCGAAGGTGCCCGGCACCCCCCGGTCGGCGCCGAGGTACGTCTCGAGCGTGATGCCCACGTAGGAGGGCTCCCCGGTCGTGGCGAAGGCCATCGCCTCGGGGCTGACCGGCGGCAACCTGGTCCCGGGCGCCCTGACCTCGAGGAGCCGTCTGATCTCCGACTCCACCCGCTCGTAGCTGCCCTCTCCGACCCACCGGTCGACGAGTCCTCCGTCCGCGTCGAAGAGGTACTTCGCCGGCCAGGCGTCGTTGCCGAGGGCCCGCCAGAACGTGAAGTCGTTGTCGAGCGCGACGGGATAGGTGAGTCCGTGGTCGCGGATCGCCCGGTCGATGTTCTCGGGGCTCTTGCCGAACTCGAACTCGGGCGCGTGCACGCCGATGACGGTCAGGCCCAGGTCGGCGTAGTCGCGGTGCCACGCCTTGACGTAGGGCGCGGTGCGGATCCAGTTGATGCAGGTGTACTCCCAGATGTCCACCAGGACCACCCGGCCGTGCAGCGCATCGGGGGTCAGCGGCGGGGAGTTGACCCACCGCTGGACGCGCACAGCGGGCAACCGCATCGTTGCGCCCTTCACCGCAGCGACCGGGCGGCCGCCCGGAACGAACGCACTGCGGCCGCAGCGGACATGAAGGATTCCCCATTCCTCTGATCACATGGCGATGCACGGCCCGGAAAGTGGTAGCGCCCGGCCGAGTCAGCTCCGGCGAAGCAGCGGCTGGACCGGCCGGCGAGAAGAAGCCTCCTCGGCCCCGCTGAGGCTCCGTGCCATGGCATCCCCAGCGTAGCCGCGGCCGGGGACGTGCGTGCCCGGAACGCCGCCGCTGCCACCACAGAGCCTCGATCCCCGCCGCGGCCGCGCATTGCTGCTGGTGCACGGCTGGCCGCAGACCCGGCGTCGCCCGGTCCATGCCGCGTGTGACGGGGCGTGTTGGGTACTCCGCTGCAGCCCGCCGGCAGGAGGGACCCTGGCCGACCGCGCCGGGCCACCACCGGCGGATCACCCGAGGAGTACGCCTGATGACCATCGCCGGACGGGGGCGGATCTCGCCGAATGCTTCCCTGTTCCTGCTCGCCTCGATCCTCGTGTCGTTCGTGGCCGCGTCGGCGGCCCCGACCCCCCTCTACGGGATCTACCAGGCGCGCTGGCACTTCTCGCCGATCACGACCACGGTGGTGTTCGCCGTCTACGCCATCGCGGTGCTGGCGTCCCTGCTCACGTTGGGCAAGCTGTCCGACCATCTCGGGCGCCGGCCGGTCCTGCTCGTCGCGATCGCGGTCCAGGGAATCGCGCTGGTCGTCTTCATCTTCGCCAACGGCGTACCCACGCTGGTGGCCGCCCGCGTCGTGCAGGGAGTCGCGGCCGGCGCCGCCACCGGCGCCGTCGGCGCCGCCATGCTCGACATCAACCGCCCACGCGGGACACTGGCGAACTCGATGGCCCCGGGCATCGGCACCGGTACCGGGGCCCTGCTCTCGGCGCTGTTCATCCAGTTCCTGCCCGCGCCGACGCGACTGGTCTTCGTCGTCCTGCTCGTCATCCTGCTGATCCAGGGTCTCGGCGTCGTGCTGATGCCGGAGACGGTCACGCCGATGAAGGGAGCGCTGCAGAGCCTGCGGCCGGAGATCAGGCTGCCCCGCCCCGTGCGCGGGCCGGTGCTGGTCGTCGCTCCGGTGGTCTTCGCCGTCTGGGCGCTGGCCGGTTTCTTCGGCGCGCTCGGCCCGGCGCTCGCGCGCGCCCTCATGAACACCTCGATCGTGACCGCCGGCCTGCTGCTCTTCGTCTTCGGCATGGTCGGGTCCATCACCGTTCTGCTGCTGCGCAACGCCCCCGCGCGAACCGTGATGCTCATCGGAATCGCCGCCCTCGTCCTGGGCATGATCATCACGTTGGTGTCGGTCACCACCGAATCCATCCCCGGCTTCTTCCTCGGTCTCGCGCTCAGCGGCGTCGGCTTCGGTGGCGGCTTCCAGGGCAGCCTCAAGACGGTCATGCCGCTGGTCGAGGCGCACCAACGGGCCAGCGTGCTCTCCCTGCTCTACGTCGTCAGCTACGTCGGCTTCGGGCTACCCACCGTCATTGCCGGCTTCCTCGTGGTCTACGCCGGCGGCCTGCCCCGGACCGCCAACGAATATTCCGTCGCGGTCATCCTGCTCGCCCTGGTCGCCCTGTTCGGGCTCCGCAGGGCCAGCCGGACGTCACCCGGCTGACCCGTCCGGTGGCGATCGCCGGCCGGGTGGTGACGGCGACTCGGCTGGGCGGCCTCTCGCCCGGACGGCGTCGGCGACGGCGATCCCGGCCAGGACCGCGGTGGCGGCGAGGGCTGCCAGCAGCGGCGGTACGAGCAGTAGCGCCGGTGTCAGGACGGCCAGCACGAGCAGGCCGATCAGCCGATCGCGGGAGACGCGGGTGAAGACCTGGTACTCGAAGACGGCACGCCCGACCACGAAGAGCGAAGGCCCACCGAGGATGACGGCGATCCAGGCCAGGGTGGTGTGCCCGGACGGGTGGGCGATGACGAGTTCGACGCCGACGGCGGTGAGGACGACGCCGGCCACCATGGGCAGGTGAGCGACCAGGGCCGATCGGGCAACGCGGTCCGGGTCGGGCGCTGCGGCGATGGCAGCGGGCAGCAACTCCCCCGCGCGGTAGATGTAGATCCGCCACAGCAGCACCGTGGTGAAGAAGGACACCACGGCCGCCGCGGTCCGGTCGGGCGCGAAGCCAGTGCCCCACAGGGTCGAGCCGGCCACCAGGATCAACTCGCCGAGCGCGATGATGAAGAGCTGCCGGTACCGCTCGGCCAGGTGCTCGGGCACGATGGGCCACTCCGATGAGGGTGGGCGGCCCAGCCCCGGCGTGGGGTAGCGGAGTACGCCAGCCAGGTAGTCCACGGTGACCGCGAGTGCCCACAGCGCCCCTCGCGCCGTCTCGTGCGCGAGCGCCCCCGCGATCCACGGCACGGCGGACACGCCGAACCAGAACAGCACCCGCAGGCTCCTGCGCTGTGCCTCGTGTCCCCGCAGGGCGACGACGAGGAAGAGGTGACGGCCGAGGTGGATGGCGACGTACAGCCCGGCGATGACGAGGCCCTGGCTGCCGAACGCGTCGGGCAGCGCGACCGCCATCATGAAGGTGCCGAGCATGGTGGCGATGACCAGCACCTGTATCGCCATCCGCCGCGGGTCGTACAGGTCGGTTATCCACGCCGTGTTGGTCCAGATCCACCACACCGCGAGCAGCAGCACCAGCGTCTGGAAGGCCCCGCTCCAGGTGAGGTCCTGGATCAGCCCGTGGGAGAGCTGGGTGATCACCAGGACGAACACCAGGTCGAAGAACAGCTCCAGGAAGGTTGCCTGTTTCGGCTCCCCCGGCCTCCGCAGCAGCTCGCGCGCCATGCTGGTCATCCGCCCGCCCGTCGGCACCCGATCACGCGGTGGCCGCCCTCATGACCGCCCCGGTGAGCCACCCGAGCGCAGTGAGCTCGCGTACTAGGCCCTGGAGGCGCCCACCGCCACCGTGTCGCGGTACGGGGCCAGGAACGCGGTCAGCGCCGCCAGCATCTCGTCGGGAGCCTCCTCGGCGACGAAGTGGCCGGCGCCGGGAATGACCAGGCTCTGCACATCGTCGGCGACGAGTTTCACATTGTCCCCGACGTGTTCACCGAAGCTCGCCGCTCCGCCGATCGCCAGGACGGGCATGGCGAGCCGCTTGGTCTTCCGCTGCCCGTCCTGCGCGATGGTCGTATCGAGCGCCCGGTACCAACCGAAGCTGCCGCGCAGGGCGTCGGGGTCGGAGAGGAGACGGACGTAATAGTTGATCACGTCGTCGGGGAGCTTCCTGGCGGCCGCGTCGAACTCCCAGCGAAAGAAGACGTCCTCCCGTCCCTGGACGAGCTGTTCGTTGATCTTGTTGAGCCGGTTGAAGCCGAGGTGCCAGAGTCGGTCGTTGAGCGGCCCGGGGGCGAACAGGGGCGGTGAGGGAGCCGTCCCCGGGGACCCGGGGATCTCGGCGAGGACCGCACGGTCGACCCGTTCCGGGTGGTCCGCAGCCAGCGCGTAGCTGATCGTGAATCCGGTGTCGTGGCCGATCACGGCGAACCGCTCGTGGCCGAGCGCGTCCATCAACGCAATCAGGTCCCCCGCCTGCGTGCCGGTGTCGTACCCGCCCTCGGGCTTGTCGGAGAGCCCCATGCCGCGCTGATCAACCGCGATGACCTCGAAGTCCCGGGCCAGCGCCGGCATCAGCAGGCGCCACGCGTACCAGCTTTCCGGCCAGCCGTGCACCAGCAGCAGCGGCGGCCCGTCGCCTCCGATGACCGCGTGCAGGCGCACCTCACCGGCGTCGACGTACCGGCTGGTGAAGGTGTCGGTGAACCCGGCCGGAAGCTGCGGCGCCTGCGAGACGGAGCCGGGGCCCTCCGCGACGGGATACCGGCTGGACGATGAGGCCACGACGATTCCTTTCCCCACATCTCGGCGGTGTCGGCACAGGATCGATGCCCACCCGACCACCGTCGCGCCGCCCATTCCTGGCTCGACGCTGAGAAACTCCCGGCCGTAGACCTGCTCCCCGGCCCTGGGGGCGTCACGACTTCACGATATGCAGGCAGACCCGGACGCCAGGGAGAGACGGGGGAATTACTCCTCGACGACTGGTCAGGCATCGTCGCCGCCGGAACGGGAATCGGAGAGCCGCCAGCAGCACCGACGGAGGAGACGTCATGACGGACCCAGCACGCAGCGGGTCGAATCGCCCCCGCCCAGCAGATTCGCCGCTGCCGGCGCGGGACGTCGCGCCGACGGACGGCGGCTTCGCCGTCGTGGAGATGTTCACCTCCCAAGGCTGCTCGAGCTGTCCTCCGGCGGAGGAGGTGCTGACCGAGATCGAGCGCGACGCCCGGAGGCGGGGAGAGCCCGTCTTCGCGCTCGGCTTCCACGTCGACTACTGGGACGACCTGGGCTGGCCCGACCGGTTCGCCGACGAGGCGTACACGGCGCGGCAGGAGGCGTATGCGCGCGCCTTCGGCTCCCGGGGGTTGTACACCCCGCAGATGGTCGTCAACGGCACCGTCGAGTTCGTGGGCTCCGACCGTCGCACGGCGGCGACCGCGATCGCGTCCGCGCTGAGGTCGGCAGCCACCACGCCGCTCGCACTCTCGGTCCAGGACGCCGCCGGTGGCACGGCCGGCGGGCACCGGGTCGTGGTGGACTACCAGACCGAGCGACCGCCGGAGCGGGCGGTGGTGAACGTGGCGATCGTGGAACGTGGCCTGGTGAGCGACGTCGCCCGGGGTGAGAACGCCGGGCGGACGCTGCGGCAGGACAACGTGGTGCGCGCCTTCACGTCGGTGGGTCTGGACGCCGAGCGTGGACGGGTGGAGCTGGAGCTTCCGTCGGATCTGGATCCTCGACAGGCCTCGGTGGTGGGCTACCTGCAGAACGACGGTGACAAGGCCATCGTCGGCGCCGCGGCTGTCGACGTGTCCGCCGAACCTGGGTGAGAGCTGCCGAGGTGACGGCGGCACCGTCGAGCTCCCGCCCCGGCCTCCTGGGCGAAGCGGCCCGCCGTCGGGCCCTGGTCTCGTAGCGTGGAGTCCGAGCTGGCCCGACCGGTGTCTGCCGCCCGGCGGAGCGCACCAGCGGATCAGGGAGCAGGAGGAGCAGATGCCGGTCGCGGTGCCCGAGGTGATCGACCGCTACTACCGGGCGATCAACGACGGCGACCTGGACGCCTTCGTCGCGTGTTTCGCCGACGACGCCACGGTCGCCGACGAGGAGCGGCTCCACGAGGGCCCGACCGCGATCAGGGCGTGGCGCGAGCGGACCATGGCGGCCTACGCCTACACGGCCGAGCCGCTCGGGGTGCAGCCGGAGGCGGGCGACTCGTACGTGGTGACCGCCCGGGTGTCGGGCACGTTCCCCGGCAGCCCGATCGAGCTGCGCCACCGCTTCACGCTGCGGGACGACCGGATCGGCGCGCTGGACATCCGCCCGTAGCCGGACCGCCGCGCCATCCGGTGACGGCCGCGCGTCACGCCTTGACCGGCCGTTGTTCGGTCAAGCAACTAGGATGGCGGCATGTCGAGCACTCCCCCAGCCCTGCGGCCCCTCACCCCCGACGAGGAGGCGCTCGTCCGCTCTCTTGGCCAGATGATGTACGTCCTGCCCCGGACGATCGACGCCGACATGATCGGCGAACGCCAGCTGCCCCTCACCGAGTACACCGCCCTGCGGAACCTCTCGGAGGCGCCGGGCCGCCAGCTGCGGATGAGCGAACTCGCCGCGGCCTGCCAGCTCTCCCTGAGCGGGATGACCCGTACGGTCAACCGCCTCGAGTCCCAGGGCCTGGTCGAGCGGGTGCGGAGCGGGGAGGACGCCCGTGGCTGGAACGCCGTCCTCACCGATGCCGGCTTCGCCCGCCTGGAGGAGTCCTGGCCGAGCCACCTGGCCGCGGTGCGGCGGCGGTTCCTGGACCACTTCGAGGGCTTCGACCTCGTCCAGTTGGCCCGGGCGTTTCAGCGGGTCGGGACGGCCGACTGAGCCAGGCCGTGCTCACTCGCCACCGAGCAACCGCTCGAACGGCATCGGATCGGCGAACGGGTCGACGGGAGCGGGCGGATCGCGCCGGTCCACCTCGCGGGCCAGTTCGCCGGCCGCCCGATCGATCCGGTGCGGCAGCGAACCCTGTGCCGCGTCGCCGGCCCCCCAGTCCTCGGGCGCGGCGAACACCGCGGTGGGCACCACGACCGCGCGCAGATAGGTGAAGAGCGGCCGCAGCGCGTGCTCCAGCACCAGCGAGTGACGCCCCGTCCCTCCGGTGGCGGCGACCAGCACCGGCTTGTCGACCAGGGCGGCGTCGTCGAGCACGTCGACGAACATCTTGAACATTCCGTTGTACGACGCGGAGAACGTCGGCGTCACCACGACGAGCGCGTCGGCACGCCGGACGATGCCGTGCACCCGCTCGAGCCGCTCCGACGGGTACCCGGCCAGCAGGTTGTCGACCAGGTCGTGCGCGTGGTCGCGCAACTCGATCAGCTCGACGTCGACCTCGGCGCCGAGCCGCCCCAGCTCGCGGCGGACCGCCTCGGCCAGCCGGTCGGCGAGCATCCGGGTCGACGACGGCTGCCGCAGGCCGGCCGCCACGACGGCGATGGTGCGCTTCATCGAACCCGCTCCACGGCACCGGCCTGCGCCGCGGCCTTCAGCGAGGCGTGGGTCGGTGCGTCCGGGACGTGGGCGGGGCGGCCCACCGCGAACTCCTTGCGCAGCACCCGCACGACCTCGCCCAGCATCTCGATCTGCTCCAGCACGGTCCTGCGGGGTACGCCGATCCCGTCGACGTTGAAGAGTTGCCGCTGGTAGTCGCCGCCGGCGTACTCCCGGAAGGCCAGGGTCCGGTCGATCACCTGCTGCGGGCTGCCGACCAGGAGCGCCGTCCGCCTCATCGTCTCCTCCAGCGACGGCCCGTGCCCGTAGGCCGCGGAGTTGTCGAAGTACGGGTGGAACTCCCGGACCGCGTCCTGCGAGTTCTTCCGCATGAACACCTGCGCGCCCAGGCCCACGATCGCCTCGTCCGCCGGGCCGTGCCCGTGGTGCTCGAACCGCCGGCGGTAGAGCGCGACCATCCGCTGGACGTGCTCCTTGGGCCAGAGGAGGTTGTTGTGCAGGAACCCGTCGCCGTAGTAGGCGGCCTGCTCGGCGATCTCCGGGCTACGAATCGAGCCGTGCCAGACGAACGGCGGCACCCCGTCCAGCGGCCGCGGGGTCGAGGTGAAGGACTGCAACGGCGTACGGAACCTGCCCTCCCAGTCGACCACCTCCTCGCGCCAGAGCCGGCGCAGCAGGTCGTAGTTCTCGACCGCGAGCGGGATGGCGTTGCGGATGTCCTGGCCGAACCAGGGGTAGACCGGGCCGGTGTTGCCACGCCCCATGATCAGGTCGACGCGGCCGTCGGCCAGGTGCTGGAGCATCGCGTAGTCCTCGGCGATCTTCACCGGGTCGTTGGTGGTGATCAGCGTGGTCGAGGTGGACAGAATGATCTTCTCGGTCCGGGCCGCCACGTGACCGAGCAGGGTGGTGGGCGAGGAGGGGATGAAGGGTGGGTTGTGGTGCTCGCCGATGGCGAAGGCGTCGAGCCCCACCTCCTCGGCCAGCGTCGCGTACTCCACCACGGCCTTGATCCGTTCGTGCTCGGACGGCATCCGCCCGGTCACCGGGTCGCGTGCCACGTCCCCCACGCCAAAGATTCCGAACTGCATCGAGCTGCCCGCCTCCCTCGTACCGGTCGCACCTGACGCTCATCTGCAACCCGGGGAGGTGCGGGCGAGATTCCTTGACTGAGCAAGCACTTGTGTGGTGCCGATCACCATCGACCGCTCGGGCGCTCACACCTTGGCGGTGCGCACCTCGCCGGCGCGGTGCAGGGCGAAGCCGGTGACCACGCCCACGGCGACGATCACGGTGAGCAGCACGAACGTCGTGACCGGGGGCAGGTCGAGCAGCACCACCGCGGCTACGGTCGGCACCCCCAGTCCGGGCCAGATCACTGCCGCCCGGACCCGCCGGGAGAGCGCCGCCTGCATGACGGCGGCGCTGAGCAGGTAGCCGGCCAGGCCCACCGCCAGGACCCCGCGGGTACCGGCCGACAGGTGGTCGTCCTCGGCGTGCACGATCGCGTGATCCAGCCCGACCGCCACGGCGGCCAACGCGATCGCCATCGGCAGATGCAGGTAGACGTAGACGTCGTGGACGCCCCGCGGGGTGGTCTCGCCGCCCTCCTCGACCAGGCGCCGTTTCGCGGCACCGCCGGAGAGGTCGAAGTAGGACCACCACAGGCCCGCGACCACGACGAACGCGAGAGCGGCGGTGAGCACCACCGAGGGCCGCCAACCCCCGTCGTGTACGCCGGTCACGGCGGCGGCCACGGACTCTCCCAGCACCAGGATGATGAAGAGGGCGAAGCGCTCCGGCAGGTGCTCCATGTGCAGCGGCGCGGTGTCGCGCAGTCGGGAGACGGCGAGCGGCCCCAACTGGTCGACCAGGACGCCGATCCCCCACAGCACGTACCGGCCGGGCGCCGCCACGGCCACCGACGCCAGCCAGATCACCGCCCCCAGACCGTGGGAGAGCAGGTACGGCCGGATGGTGGAGCGAGAGTCGGCGACGTGCCACCAGGCACGCAGGTAGCCGACGATGAGCACCAGCCGGACCAGCGCGTACGCCAGGGCGAACCACCGCCCGGTCTGCTCATCGATGCCGTCGACGGAGGCCGCCATTCCCACCACCCCGGCCATCGCGGTCAGGGTGAGCAGCCGGAACACCGCGTCGTCGGTGTCGAAGCGGTTCGCGTACAGGGTGGTGCTGGCCCAGGCCCACCAGCCGATGCTGACCACCGCCGCGAACTGCAGCCCACCGGTCCACGTCTCGTCCGCGGCGAGCAGGTCGGTGCAGCGCTCCACGAAGATCACGAACGCCAGGTCGAAGAAGAGCTCCAGCCGGGTGGCCGAGCGGTTGGGCGTCCGGTTGATGTCGGGCGGGCGTACCGGCTCGATCTGCTCGGCCTCCTCCTCGTCGAGGCGTCGGCGTTCCGCACCGTCCAGCTTCGGTCGTACGTCGCTCATCGCGCTCCCCAGCGTCCACATCCTCCGGTCAGTGGATCACGGCAGCGGGCCGGGCGCTCGGTGCCCGCTCTACCCGGCGCCGGCCGCGCCGGCCAGGTCCGGGTAGTGCTCCGGCTCAGCCGGCGCAGTGCACGCAGGTACGCGCGGACGGCCGTACCGCCAGCCGCTCCGCGGGGATCGGCAACCCGCACCGCTCACACCTGCCGTAGGTGCCCGCGTCCAGTCGGCTCAACGCGTCGTCCAGGTCGGCGAGGCGTCGCCGGGCGCCGGCCAGCAGCGCGGCGACCTGTGCCCGCTCGAACGCGATGGTCGCGCCTTCGGGATCGTGTTCGTCGTCCGCATTGGAGGACAGGGACGCGTCGATGACGCCGTTCAGGTCGCGGGTCAACGAGGCGATCAGCAGCTCGGTCTCGGCGCGGGCGCGTCGCAGCGCCGCACGGGACGACTCGGCGTCCATGCCGACCTCCACCTCTCCCGATGCTGCCATCACCGTCTCACCGCGACGGCGGTGGCCCTGTGCGGACGTGGCCTAGCCCAGGTCGGGCTCGCCGGTCTGCTCCCACATGGACTTCATCTCCTCGAACGCCTGCTGCATGATCTGCACCATGGCGTCGCGGGCGCGTTCGCCGTCGCGCCGCTGGATCGCCTGAGCCACGTCGGCGTGCAGTTGGAGGGCCTGCTCGTCCGGGTGGTGCGGCATCAGGTGGTAGTGGTGGCGGCCGGTGAGCACCTCGGCCACCAGCTCCTGGAGCTTCACGAACATCTCGTTGCCGGAGGCCACCAGCACCCGCCGGTGGAACTCGATGTCGAGGCTGAGGAACCGCGCCTCGTCCCCGGCCTTCCCGGCGGCCCACATCTTCGCGGCGAGCCCGACCAGGTCGCTCGCCTCGTCGTGGTCGACCCGCGTGGCGGCGAGCAGTGCGGCGTGCGGCTCGACCGCGGTGCGCAGCTCGGTGATGGAGCGCATCTGCGCCATCCGTCCGGCCGAAGCGAGTCGCCAGCGGATCACCTGGGGGTCGAAGACGTTCCAGTCGGTAGCTGGCCTGATCATGACGCCGACCCGGCGGCGGGTCTCGACGAACCCCATGGACGCGAGCACCCGCAGGACCTCGCGGATCACGGAGCGGGAGACCGCGTACCGCTCGACCAGGTCGTCGATGTTGAGCACGGAACCGGCGGCCACCTCGCCGCCGCAGATGGCGGTGCCGAGGTGGTCGAGAACGCGGGCGTGCAGCCCGGCCTCGGCAGGGGCTTGCTGGGCGGGTGCGACCCCTGAGGAGGACTGATCCACGACCCGGAGCATATCAGTTGGAGATCACCTCTTGAATAAGTCAGCTTTTTGGGCCTAGCATCCGGTCGTTAAGCGGACGTTACGACGATGTGGCGCTCCTCCCCTGGGCGGCGGCCACGACAAGAAGGAGAGATGGACGTGCGGCGTCGATCGATAATCGGTACTTCTCTGGCTGTGGTTGCCGCCATGGGCCTGTCGGCCTGCGGCGGCGGTGGCGACGACAGCGGCGCTTCCAAGACGGTCCGGGTGACCCTGGCGAACCACGTGTGGACGGAGAACATCAAGGCGGCCCTGCCCGAGTTCGAGAAGCAGACGGGGCTCAAGGTCGAACTCACCCAGCTCGGCGAGGACCAGCTCTCCGACCAGTACAACGTGAAGCTGAACGCCGGCTCGTCCGACATCGACGTGATGATGTACCGCCCCCTGCAGGAGGGGAAGCTGTTCGCCAAGAACAAGTACCTCGCCGACCTGTCGGACCAGGTGAAGTCGAACAAGGACTGGGAGTTCGCCGACTTCCAGGCCGGCCCGGTGGAGGCCACCTCGTACGAGGGCAAGCCGGTCGGTGTCCCGATCATCACCGAGCAGGAGGTCCTGTACTACCGCAAGGACCTGCTCGTTAAGGCCGGCCTGAGCGCCCCGCCGAAGACCCTCGACGAGCTGAAGGCCGCGGCCATCAGGATCAAGGCCGCTGAGCCGGGCGTCGCCGGGTTCGTCGCGCGGACCGGCAAGTCGCCGGCGGTCACCCAGTTCTCCAGCTTCCTCTACAGCTTCGGCGGTGACTTCGTCGACGGCAGCGGCAAGGCCGCAGTCAACAGCGACGCCGCCAAGCAGGCGTACGCCTACTACGGCGGGCTGATCAAGGACGCCGGCCCGGCCAACGTCAGCACCGACATGGGCTGGCCCGAGGCGATGGCGATCTTCACCCAGGGCAAGGCGGCCTTCTACACCGAGGCCGACTCGCTCTACAAGAACGCCACCGACCCGGCCAAGTCCAAGGTGGCGGACCAGGTCGGCTTCGCGTTGTTCCCGGCCGGCCCGGCCGGCTCCAAGCCGTACAACATCCCGTCCTGGGCGCTGGGCGTCAACGGCAGCTCCGAGAACAAGAGCAACGCCTGGAAGTTCATCGAGTGGGCCACCGGCAAGGAGCGGACCCTCGCCCAGCAGAAGGCTGGGGTGCCGAGCGCCCGTACCTCCGTCTGGGCCAACCCGGAAGGTACCGCGACCTACCCGAAGGACCTGGTCGAGGCGATCGCCACCAGCACCAAGGACGGCGTGGGCCACGACCGCCCGCTGGTGGTGAAGGTTGCCCAGGCCCGCGAGATCGTCGGCCAGCCGATCGTCGACGCGATCGCCGGCAAGGACGCCGCGGCCGCCGCCGACACGGCCAACGAGGCCTACCAGAAGTTCCTGGACGACGAGGCCAAGTAAGCCACGCGGGTGGTGGGGCCCCCGGTCCCACCACCCGCGTTTCCCCGCCGGCCCGCCCCTCCCCGGAGATCCCATGGCAACAGTCACCACCCCCGCCCGAGCGCCCGGCAGCGCCTCGGCCATGCCCGCCACGCCTGGCTGGGCACGCTGGGCCAACGACCACCGCAAGTGGCTCTTCGCCGCGCCGGCGATGGCCTTCGTCGCCGCGCTGATCGTCTTCCCGCTGGCCTGGACCGGCTACCTCAGCCTCACCGACGCCGAGGGTTCCGTCCGCGCCGAGAGCGAGTTCGTCGGCTTCCAGAACTACCTCGACGTGCTGTCGGACACCGACCGGTTCTGGCCCGCCGTCGGGCGGACCGCCGCGTTCACCGTCGTCGCGCTGCTCTTCGAGGTGGTCCTCGGGATGGCGGTCGCGCTGCTGCTGTGGCGGCCGTTCCGCGGCCAGAAGTGGGTCCGGGTCGCCATCCTGATGCCCCTGGTCGCCACCCCGGTCGCGGTCGGCATGATGTGGCGGCTCATCTTCGACCCCAACATCGGCCTGGCCAACCAGCTGCTCGGCTGGGTCGGCATCGGTCCTCAGCCGTGGCTCGCCGGCCAGCACTCGGCGCTGCCCACCGCCATCTTCATCGACGTGTGGCAGTGGACGCCGATGGTGGTGCTGATCCTGCTCGCCGGGTTGACCTCGCTGGCGGAGGAGCCGCAGGAAGCGGCCCGGATCGACGGCGCCAGCACGTGGCAGCGCTTCCGGCACGTCACCCTGCCGCTGCTGATGCCCACGGTGGTCGTGGCGATCCTGCTGCGCGGCATCGACGCGCTGAAGACGTTCGACATCCTCTACGCCACGAAGGGTCGCGGCGGCGGGTCGTTCCACGAGGTCGAGACCCTCAACGTCTACGCCTACGGCCTCAGCTTCGACTACAACGAGTACGGCGTCTCGTCGGCCGTCCTCATCATCTTCTTCCTGATCATCATCGGGTCGATGTGGGCCCTGACGGCCCGGCGCAAGGAGGCGCAGCGATGAAGCCCCGTCCCCCGTACCGGGTGTTCCGGGTGGTGGCACTCGCCGTCGTGGTGCTGTCGCTGCTCGCGCCTCTGCTCTGGATGATCGCCGCGTCGTTCAAGACGAACGTCGACATCTACGACACCGGCAAGGCGCTGGCCTTCTCCCCCACCCTGGACAACTACGCCACGGTGCTCAAGCGGGCGAACTACGTCCAGTTCATCGGCAACAGCCTGTGGGTGGCCTTCGCCGCGACCGTGGCGTCGCTGATCCTGGGCGTGCCGGCCGCGTACTCGATGAGCCGGTTCAACATGCGAAAGTCCGCGCTGGTGGTGCTGATGGCCCGGGTCATCCCCGGCGTCTCGCTGCTGGTCCCCTGGTACTACGTCTTCTCCAACCTGAAGATGGTCGGCGGCTTCGGCGTGCTCGTCCTCAGCCACATGTTCGTGTCGCTGCCGCTGGTCGTCTACATCATGATGGGCTACTTCGACGGCCTGCCGGAGGAGTTGGAGGAGGCGGCGCTGGTCGACGGGCTGACCCACATCGGCGCGTTCCGGCGGATCACGCTGCCGCTGTCCGTGCCGGGCATCGCCACCGCCGGCATCCTGTCGTTCATCTTCTCCTGGAACAACTTCATGTTCGCCCTGGTGCTCTCCGGCGCCGACACCAAGACGCTGCCCGTCGCCATCTTCGACTTCGTGGGCTACGCCAGCATCGACTGGGGCGGGCTGATGGCCGCCGCCACCGTGGTCACCCTGCCGATCATGCTGATCGCCCTGTTCGTGCAGAAATACGTGGTCTCCGGGCTCACCGCCGGCGCGACGAAGGGCTGACCGGTCATGACGACAATCGCACGCATCGAGACCTTCCTGGTCGCCCCCCGGTGGCTCTTCGTCCGCGTCGAGACCGCCGCCGGGATCGTCGGCTGGGGGGAGGCCACCTGCGAGGGGCGCTCCGAGACCGTCCGTACCGCGGTCGAACAGCTCGGCGAGCTGCTCATCGGCCGAGACGCGCTGCGGATCGAGGACCACTGGCAGGTGATGACCAAGGGCTCGTTCTACCGGGGCGGCCCGATCCTGGCCAGCGCCGTGTCCGGCCTGGACCAGGCGCTGTGGGACATCGCCGGCAAGCACTTCGGTGCTCCGGTGCACCAGCTGCTCGGCGGTCCGGTCCGCGACCGGATCCGGGTGTACGGGTGGATCGGCGGCGACGAGCCGAACGAGGTCCGCGACCACATCGCCGCCCAGGTCGAGGCCGGGTTGACCGCGGTCAAGATGAACGCCTCCGGCCGGATGAGCCCGATCGCCTCCGTGGCGGAGCTCGACGGTGTGGTCGCCCGGGTGGCCGCGGCCCGCGAGGTGCTCGGCGACGATCGCGACGTCGCGGTCGACTTCCACGGCCGGTTCACGCTGGCCAACGCCCGGCGCGTCGCGCCGCTGCTGGAGCCGTACCGGCCGCTGTTTTTGGAGGAGCCGGTCGTCCCGGAGAACTCACACCTGATCGGCGACTTCGTCCGGTCCACCACCACGCCGGTCTCCACCGGCGAGCGGCTCTACAGCCGGCAGGAGTTCCTGCCCGTACTCCAGGCCGGGATCGCGGTCGCGCAGCCGGACCTGTCGCACGCCGGCGGCATCACCGAGGTACGCAAGATCGCGGCGCTCGCCGAGGTGTACGACGTGCAGCTCGCCCCGCACTGCCCGCTCGGGCCGATCGCCCTGGCGGCGTGCCTCCAGGTCGGCTTCGCCACGCCGAACTACCTGATCCAGGAACAGAGCATCGGGATCCACTACAACCTCGGCGCGGAGGTGCTCGACTACTGCCTCGACAAGACCCCGCTGACCTTCGTCGACGGGCACGTCGAGCGGCTCACCGCGCCCGGCCTGGGCATCGAGATCGACGAGCAGGCGGTCCGTGCCGCGGACAAGCGCGGCCACGCCTGGCGCAGCCCGATGTTCCGGCACCCCGACGGCTCCTACGCGGAATGGTGACCATGACCCTCGACCTCACCGCCGAACTCGCCGCCACCCGCCTGCTGGCGGTCATCCGCGGCACCGACACCGCCGCCGCGATCGCCGCCGGCACCGCCCTGCTCGCCGAGGGGGTACGGGTGGTGGAGGTAGCCCTGACAACGCCGGGGGCACTCGACGCCATCGCGGCGATCCGGGCGGCCGCCCCGGTCGGCTCACTGGTCGGCGCGGGGACGGTGCTCACCCCGGCGTCGGTCGCCGACGTGGCGGCGGCCGGCGCGCAGTTCGTCGTCACCCCCGCCGTCGTCGACTCCATCCCCGAGGCGGTCCGCCGTGGGCTGCCGGTGGCCGCCGGGGCGCTCACCCCGACCGAGGCGCACACCGCCATCGCGCGGGGCGCCGCCGTGGTGAAGCTCTTCCCGGCCTCGGTGGGCGGGCCGGCGTACCTCAAGGCGCTGCGCGATCCGTTCCCGGACATCCCGTTCGTCGCCGTCGGCGGGGTCGGCCTGGCCGAGCTGCCGGGCTACCTCGCCGCCGGCGCGATCGCCGTCGGTGTCGGCGGCCCGCTGGTCGGCGACGCCGCCTCCGGCGGCGACCTCGACGCGCTGCGGGAGCGAGCCCGGGCCTACCTCGCCGCGCTGTCATGACCGCCGTCGACCTGCTCACCTTCGGTGAGGCGCTGGTGTCACTGCGGTCGGCGGGTCCGCTGGCCGCAGGTGGCGACCTGACCATGCACCTCGCCGGGGCCGAGGCCAACGTGGCGATCGGGGTGGCCCGGCTGGGCCATCGGGCGGCCTGGGCAGGCCGGGTCAGCGATGACGAGCTCGGCGGGTACGTGCTGCGCCAGTTGCGCGCCGAGGGCGTGGCCGTCGACCACGTGACTCGCGATCCGGACCGGCCCGCCGGGCTGATGTTCCTGGAGCGGCGTACCGCCGACCTGACCCGGGTGGTCTACCACCGAGCGGCGTCGGCCGGCTCCGCGCTGGGCGTGGACGACCTTCGTCCGGCCCTGGCCACGGGCGCCCGGGTGCTGCACCTGACCGGCATCACCCCGGCGCTGTCCGACAGCGCCCGCGAGGCCACCCGGTGGGCGGCGGAGACCGCGTCCCGGGAGGGGGCACTGGTGTGCCTCGATGTCAACCACCGGGCGAAGCTCTGGACCCGGGACGACGCCCGCGCGGTGCTCGCCCCCCTCGCCGGGTACGCCTCGGTGGTCGTCGCCTCCGCCGACGAGCTGGACCTCGTCGGTGAACCGGGCGCGGACGAGCCGACGACGGTGGCCGGGCTGCTGGCGCGAGGAGTGGCGACCGTGCTGGTCAAGCTGGGGGCCGACGGCGCCCGCGCGTACACCCGCGACGGCCTCCGGCAGGTGGCGGCGCTGCCGGTCACGGCGGTGGACACCGTGGGCGCGGGTGACGCCTTCACCGCCGGCTACCTCTCCGGTCACCTGGACGGACTCGACCTCGCCGGGCGGCTGCGCCGCGCGGTCACCCTCGGGGCCTTCGCCGTCGCCGGACACGGCGACTGGGAGTCCCTGCCGCGCCGCGACGAACTGTCCCTCCTGGACGACCTGCGGCCCGGCCACACCCTTCGCTGACACCATCCCTGAGAAAGGCACCTGCGTGAAGATCGTCGCAGCGGACGTCGTCGTCTCCAGCCCCGACCGCAACTTCGTCACCCTCAAGATCACCACCGACGAGGGGTTCACCGGGTTGGGCGACGGCACCCTCAACGGGCGGGAGCTGTCCGTCGCCTCCTACCTGGCGGACCATGTCGTGCCCCTGCTGATCGGCCGCGACCCGCACCGCATCGAGGACACCTGGCAGTTCCTGTACCGCTCGGCGTACTGGCGGCGGGGCCCGGTCACCATGGCGGCCATCGCGGCCGTCGACGTCGCCCTGTGGGACATCAAGGCCAAGGCCGCCGGGATGCCGCTCTACCAGCTGCTGGGCGGCGCGTCGCGCACCGGGATCATGGCGTACGGCCACGCCTCCGGGCGGGACCTGCCGGAGCTGTTCGACTCGATCCGCCGGCACCTCGACCTCGGCTACCGGTCGATCCGGGTGCAGACGTCCGTCCCCGGCATCAACGCCGTCTACGGTGTCGCCGCCCAGCCCAGCATCGACGGCAGGCGGTACGACTACGAGCCGGCGCAGCGCACCCCGCTGCCCGCCGAGGAGGACTGGGACACCCGCTCCTACCTGCGCCACCTGCCCGGCGTCTTCGAGGCGGTCCGCAACGAGTTCGGCCCGGAGCTGCCGCTGCTGCACGACGGCCACCACCGGATGACCCCGATCCAGGCCGCCCGGCTCGGCAGGGACCTGGAGCCGTACGACCTGTTCTGGTTGGAGGACTGCACCCCGGCGGAGAACCAGGAGGCGTTGCGGCTGGTCCGCCAGCACACCGTCACCCCGTTGGCCATCGGCGAGGTCTTCAACACCGTGTGGGACTACCAGACCCTGATCCGGGAACAGCTGATCGACTACGTCCGCTCCGCCGTCACGCACACCGGTGGCATCACCGCCATGCGGAAGCTGCTCGACTTCGCCGCGCAGTACCAGATCAAGTCCGGCATCCACGGCCCGACCGACATCTCACCGGTCGGCATGGCCGCCGCACTCCACCTCGACCTGGCCATCCACAACTTCGGCATTCAGGAGTACATGCCGCACGGCGCGCTCACCAACGAGGTGTTCCGGCAGTCGTTCACCTTCGCCGACGGTTACCTCCACCCGGGCGACCAGCCGGGCATCGGGGTCGAGCTCGACGAGGCGGCCGCCGCCCGGTTCCCGTACGTGGCGGCGTACCTGCCGTTCAACCGGCTCAAGGATGGGACGGTCCATGACTGGTGAGCGACCCGTGGTCGCCGGTGGCCTCGGCGGATCGCCGACCCGGCACGTCGTGGTGATGGGCGTTTCCGGTGCCGGCAAGACGACCGTGGCCCGGGGGATCGGGGACCTGACCGGACTGGCGTTCGCCGAGGCGGACGAGTTCCACTCCGAGGCGAACGTGGCGCGGATGCGCTCCGGCGTACCGCTGGACGACGCGGCCCGCTGGCCCTGGCTGCACGCCCTCGCCGACTGGATGGCTGCCCGCGGCGCCGAGGGCGTGTCCACGGTGCTGGCCTGCTCGGCCTTGAAGCGGTCGTACCGCGACGTGCTGCGCCAGGGGCCGCCGACGGTGGACTTCGTGCACCTGGACGGGCCGGCGGAGGTCATCCGGGAGCGGCTTTCCCGTCGCGCCGGGCACTACATGCCGGCGAGCCTGCTGGAATCACAGCTGGCGACGCTCGAACGGGGCCATCCGGACGAGGCGCTGCTGGTGCTCGACGTCTCCCTCCCCCCGGACGAGCTGGCCTCGGCGGCCGTCGAGCGACTCGGCCTGCGCACCGCCACGTCGTTGGGGACCGGCTAGCCGGCCCGGGCTCCGGGGGCAGCGCCAGGTCCGCCCGCCGTCTACTGTGCTCGCTCATGCAGACCGAACCGATGGTGATCGCCGGAGTCGACGGGCCCGTGGCGGTCGAGGTGAATGCGCTGGGCAGTCCACGGGTGCTGGTGGACGGTGTCCCCGGGAGCGGCCGCCGGAACGTCTTCGAGCTGCCCGCGGTGGGCGGCGGGACGGTCCGCGCCAAGGTGAGGGGCAACCTCCTCGACGCGTACCCGGTCATCGAGATCGACGGGGTGAAACACCGGACGGGGCCGGAGACGCCGGCCGCGCTCCGGATCCTGATCCTGCTCCCGTTTCTCCTGGTGATCACAGGCGGACTGATCGGCGGGCTCTTCGCCGGAGTCGGCTTCGTCGTCAACCACTCGATCGCCCGAAGTGACCGATCGATTGCCGCCAAGGCGGTCCTGATGATCATGACGGGGCTGGGCATGGGCCTGGCGTACCTGGTCCTGGCCGGCGTCATCGTGGCGGCTTAGGCCCAGCCGGCGTTGACCCCCCGCGGCTGGTGGCCGGCACCCGCAGGGCGTACGACGGTCAGTCCCGGCGGTCCTCATCCGGCGTCGGAATCTCCTGGTTCTGCTCCAACGCGTCCGCCGGGCTGACGTCGTCGCGCATGGCATCGGCCACGCCGCCCAGGTCGCTCGGCGGCACCAGGACGCCCTGCTCCGCCAGGTCCGCCTCGGACGCCTCCGGGACGGCGTCCGACACCGCGTCGGTGGGGCCCACCACGGTCTCGTCCTGCTGTTGTTCCTGGGCGTCCGCCTCGGTCGCCCGGCCCAACGGGTCAGCGTCGTCCCGGTCCACAGCCATCTCTGTCCCCTCGATCGACCGTCAGGCCTGACGCCGGACGAACGGCGCGGTCTGGTCGGCGACGTCGCCGTACTCCGCAGGCAGCTGGGTGACCACCTGTTCATAGCCGCTGGGGCCCAGAGCGTCGCGCAGGACGCCGAAAACGGCCGTCACCCCGTCCCTCGCCCGGTCCGCGTCGAGGTCCGCGCGTCCGCTGACCCGGTCGACGAACACCTCGAGCCCGAACCGTTCCGCGGCCTCGCTGCCGCCGAAGGCGTACGCCCGCAGCGCTTCGGGAAGCTGGTCGGCCAGGTCGCGCGCCTCGCCGCCGTCGATCCGTTCGGCCAGGGTGGTGAGCGTGGCCCGTGTGACGGCGGTGGCCTGCTCCGACGACATGCCGGAACGCGTCGCCACCAGGCCGAGGAACTCGTTGTCGTTCACCGTGCGGCCTTCCTCTCGCCGTTGGGCCAGGCGAATTCCCAGGCTCAACGTCCGCAAACGAGCTCACGCTCGACCTCGACCAGACCTGAAGTGACCCTGAAGACCCCGTTCGCCCCGAGGAAGGCTCACCGGGCCCTGGTGAGCTGAGTGCGGTACGCGCGCGGCGAGTGCCCGGTGGTCCGTTTGAACGCGACGCTGAGCGCGCTCTCCGAGCCGTAGCCGACGGCCCGGGCGATGGTGGCGACGGTGTCGTCGCCCCGGCGGAGCCGGTCGGCGGCGAGCTCGATCCGCCACTCGGTGAGGTACTCCAGGGGGCCCTTGCCGACCACGTCCTTGAACCGGGACGCCAGCGTCGACCGGGAGACGGCGACGACCTGGGCCAGCTCCGCCACGGTCCACGGGTGCGCCGGCCGGGCATGCATCTCCCGCAGCGCGGCGGCGACCGTCGGGTCGGCGAGGCCGGCCAACCAGCCGGCGTCGGGCCCGGGGCCGCGGGCGAGATGCAGGCGCAGCATCCGGACCAGCATGACGACGGCGAGGCGCTCGGCGACGAGGGTGGCCCCCAGCGGCCTCCCCCGCAACTCGGCGTCGAGCTCGTCGAGCGCCCACCGCACGGTGCCCGCCTCCGGCGCGGTGTGCGGCACGTGGATGAGCGGCGGCAGGCTGTCCAGCAGCAGGGCGCGGGCCCGCTCGGTGAAGGTGAACGCGGCACCGATGAGGAAGACCTTGTCGCCGTCGCCGACGCGAGCCACGCCGTCGCCGGCCGCGACGAAGATCGGGTACGCCGGCTCGGTCGGCAGGTCCGGGTCGCTGGCCAGGGTGAACGCCACGGGCCGGGTCAGCAGGAAGCAGTCACCCTCGGCGAGGTGGACGGGATCCGGCACGCCGTCCACCCGCAGCCAGCACGAACCGCGGCGGACGGCGTTGAACTTGGCCCCGGCCGGTGGCGGAAACTGGACCGCCCAGCGACCACCGGCGACCAGCCCCGCCGACACCTCACTCGTCGCGTCGAGCAGAGCCAGCACATCCTCCAGCGGGTCCACCCGCAACCTCCTCTGGACGCCCACGAAAGAGCGGCGGACGCTGAACCATGGGCGGTCCAGGCAGGCCGTTCGTAGCGTTGCCATCATGACAGCCACCACCCGCCTGACCACGCCGTTCACCGCCCGGGCGACGGCCACGGAGATCCTCGAGGGCGTCGACCTCACCGGGCGCCGGATGATCGTCACCGGCGGCGCCTCGGGCATCGGCGCGGAAACCGTACGCGCCCTGGCCGGCGCCGGCGCCGAGGTCACCGTCGCCACCCGCGATCCCGGCCGCGCCGCCGCACTGATCGAGGAGTTCGCCGGGCCCGGACGGGGCAGCGTCCGGGCTGCCGCCCTCGACCTGGCCGACCTGTCGTCGGTCGACGCCTTCGTCGCCGCCTGGGAGGGCCCGCTGCACGCGCTGGTCGCCAACGCCGGCGTCATGGCGGTCCCGACCCGGCAGCTCACCGCGGAGGGTTGGGAGATGCAGCTCGCCACCAACTACCTCGGCCACTTCGCGCTCGCCCGCGGCCTGCACGAAAACCTCCGCGCCGGTACGGGGCGGGTGGTGGTGGTCAGCTCCGGGGCGCAGCTGCGCCGGGCCGTCGACTTCGACGACCCGCAGTTCGAGCGGCAGCCGTACGAGCCGTGGGCGGCGTACTTCCAGTCCAAGACCGCCGATGTCCTGCTGGTGGTCGGCATCGCCCGGCACTGGGCCGCGGACGGGATCACCGCCAACGCGGCGAACCCCGGCTACATCATGACCAACCTGCAGCGGCACCTCGACGACGACACGTTGCGCTCGTTCGGGGTGACGATCGACGAGGCGGGCAACCGGACGGTGCCGGACTACTTCAAGACCCCCGCCCAGGGCGCGGCGACGTCCGTGCTGCTGGCGGCGTCGCCGCTGCTCGAGGGCGTCACCGGCCTCTACTTCGAGGACAACCAGGAGGCGTCGGTCGTCCCGGGCGGCCCGGAGCCGATGACCGGGGTGGCCGAGCATGCCGTCGACCCCGCGGCCGCCGACCGGCTCTGGGCGTACGCCGAACAGGTTCTGGCTTCCCGCTGAACGCGCGAGAGGCGCCGGCCGGGCGGCCGGCGCCTCAGCCCTCGATGTCGACGATGACCTTGCCGGCACCGGTGCCGTCGGCCACCAGCCGGTGGGCGTCCATGACCGTGTCGAGCGTGAACGGGTGCGGGTCCAGTCGTGGACGCAGCGCACCGGCGTCGGCCAGCGCCGCAACCTCGCGCAGGATCTCCCCCTGGTGTTCGCGGCCGCGCCCGGTCAGCATCGGCAGCAGGGTGAACACCCCGGAATAGGTTGCGCCACGGAACGACAGCGGCGCGAGCGAGTGCGACCCCCAGCCCAACGCGCTGACGACGTGCCCGTGATAGACCCGCACCGCCGCGAACGACGCGTCGAGCGTCGCGCCGCCCACGTTGTCGGCGACGATGTCGAAGCCCTCGCCTCCGGTGTACCTCCGCACGTACTCCTCGACGCTGGTCGAGGTGTAGTCGATCGGCACCGCGCCGAGGCTCTCGATCACCGGCAGGCTTGCCGGCGCGCCCGTCGCGTACACCTCGGCGCCTCGTGCCCGGGCAAGTTGCACGCCCACGTGACCGACGCCGCCGGCACCGCCGTGCACCAGCACCTTCTGCCCGGCGCGGACCCCGGCCCGGTCGACCAGCCCCTCCCAAGAGGTGATCGCCGCCAGCGGCAGCGCGGCGGCCTCACGCATCGACAGCGTCCGCGGCTTGTGCGCCAGCAGCCGGGCGTCCACGGCGGCGTACTCGGCCAGCGAGCCCTGCAGGTCGCCCACCCCACCGCAGAGCCCGTACACCTCGTCCCCCGGATCGAAGCCGGTCACCCCCGGGCCCACCGCGGCGACGACGCCGGCGAGGTCCAGGCCGAGCACGGCGGGCGGCTGGACGCCGGCGTGCGCGGCCTTTCCCGCCTGGATCTTCGTGTCGAGCGGGTTGACCCCGCTGGCGACGACCCGCACGAGCACCTCACCGGCGCCGGCGGCGGGTTGGTCGACCTCCTCGACCCTCAGCGGAACGCCGAACTCCCGCAGCACTACAGCACGCATGAATGCCACACTTTCCGTTACCGAGGCGTCACGGGGACGCTACTTGACTGAATTGCCGCCCAGGCGGCTTCCTTGGCGTCCTGCACGACCGAGCGGTCCTGCTCGAGCCGTCCACGCGTCATCGCTCCGTCGATGAGCAGCCCGAGGTGGTTGGCCAGGCGGGCCGGCTCCGACACCCCGGCCTGCTCGCACAGTCCGGTGATCCAGGCCTGACGACGGCCGGTGTGGGCGAGGGTTATCGCCCGGGCCGGTGAGGCGAGCGGGGACTCCACGGCCGCGCTGACGAACGGGCAGCCGAAGAAGCCATGCCGGTCGAACGCGTCCAGCAGGGCGTCGAACAATCCGACGAGCTGGTCGGCCGGGTCAACACCGGCGCGCTCGGCGGCCGCCTGCAACTGCCCCATCCACGACTCGTCCGTCGCGCTGAGGTAGGCGGCGACCAGATCGTCCTTGGAACGGAAGTGCACGTAGAGCGTCGACTTCGAGACCCCGGACGCGGCCACGACCTCGTCCACCCCCACACCGCGCAAACCGTGTGCGTAGAACAGCTCGGCGGCGGCATCGAGGATGCGCTGCACCGACTTGGTCCGGCGAACCTGCGTCACCATGACCCTCACCCCCTTATTCGAACAAACTAGTTCGTTCGAATAAGGGGTCGCCAGTGTCCTGCGCCACTATGGGGTTCGCGCGCCTGTACGGCCGCGCCGCCAGCGCGAGGATGTCGATCACCCGACCGTCGGCGATGGCGTGCCCGCCTCCCCCAGCGACCGGGCGGACCAGCCACAGCAAGTCGGTGGCTCGGCATCGGGCGACCCCGCTACGGTGCCCGGATGAGCATCCTGCCCGGCGCGACGAGGAAGTCGTTCGTGGGCCGCGACCTTCGGCACCGCACTCTGGACAGGCACTCATTCAAGTTCTGTGACTTCCGCGGCGCCGACCTCCGGGGTGCATCCCTCCGGGGCGCTCACTTCGCCGGCTGCGATCTGCGAGATGCCGACCTGCGTGACGCGGACCTGTCCTACGCGCAGTTCAGCTACGTTTCGACGCACGATCCGCAGTACGGGCGCACGGACGTCACCGGGGTCCGGTGGGACGGGGCCGACCTTCGAGGCGTCACCGCTGAGCGCGTCATCGGGTGGCCCGATGGCCTGTCAGCACAGCCTTCCTACCGCGCATCCTCACGCTGAAGAGCGAAACCGGGCGACCCAGGCGGACGAACGCCTAGATCGCGCGGGATCACCGGATGCTGACCGGAAGGTAGGTCTCCTTTCTCGACGGCGTGGGCGAGGCGAGCGGCGACGGCCAGCCGGCTGGCACCCTTGTGAGATCGACGTCGATCATCCTGTCGGTACGTGTCGCCACAATGCAGCCCATGGGTTCACGTCTGGGCACGGTGGTCGTCACGGGTGCGGCGGGTCGGATCGGTTCGGCGGTCCGCGAGCACCTGCGCGACGAGGTTGGCCAACTCGTGCTGGTCGATCGGGTGCTGTTGCAGGCGCAGTCGCCGGTGGAGCGGGCGATCCAACTGGATCTGGCAGACCTGGCGGCGTTAGCAGCTGCGCTGGAGGGTGCGGACGCCGTGGTGCATCTGGCCGGGCTGCCGGATGAGGCGCCGTTGGCCGACCTGCTCGACAGCAACGTGTTGGGCGCCTACCACGTGTTGGAGGCTGCTCGCCGACAGAGAGTCGGACGAGTTGTCCTGGCGAGCAGCAACCGGGTCACCGGCTTCTACCCGGTCGGGCAGGTCGTCGTACCGGAGGCGCCGGTTCGGCCGGACGGGTTCTACGGGGTGAGCAAGGTTGCCGTGGAAGCACTCGGGCGTCTGTACGCTGACAAGTTCGGGCTGTCGGTGGTGTGCCTGCGGATCGGAAGTTTCGAGGACGAGCCGACCGAGGCCCGACATCTGGCGACGTGGTTGAGTCCACGCGACGGCGTCGGCTTCATCCGTGCGGCCATCACGGCGCGCGACGTTCACTTCGTCGCCGCCTATGCCGTTTCGGCCAACACCCGCAGATTCTGGGATATCGGCGCCGGGGCACAGCTCGGCTATCAGCCGGTGGACGACGCGGAAAGCCGTGCCGCGAAGGTGCCCGGTTCGGACGCTCCCATCGACGCCGACGCCTTGCAGGGCGGAGCCTACGCCAGCCCTGAACACTCCCTGCGGTACGTCGAGACGCCGCCCTGCTGAAGGACGGGCAGCTGTCCGACCGGCGCCATCCGCTCTTTTCCCTTCCGCAGTGCCCCATGACGACGCCGTTGCGTGAGCGCCTCGACGGAACACTCCAAGCTGGCCATCCCCGCCGGCAACTACGACGACCCCGACCAGTGGCGGACCCCGCTCACGGTGCTGGAGCGGGTCATCCTCTCCGCAATGGCCTGACGGCGCGCGCCCGACGGCCAGCCGCATGGACAGGTATCTGGGCCACCGTCACCTCGGCACATTCCTCAGTTCATCGACGCGCTGAAGCGCCACCCGCGTGGTGTCCGTACCGGCGGGCAGCAGCGGCAGCCGTACCGCCGCGGTCGGGATGCGGCCCTGCGCGTGAAGGACGGACTTGATCACCGCCGGGTTGGGTTCGGCGAACAACGCCGCCGACAGCGCGGCGAGCCGGTGGCCGAGTCGTCGCGCACCATCGACGTCACCGGCATGCCAGAGCGCGATCAACTCGACGAAGTCGACGGTGGCGACGTGCGCCGAGGCCAGGATGCCGCCGTGCGCGCCGAGGGCGAGCAGCGGGGAGATGAACTGGTCCTCGCCGCCGAGCACCGCGAAATCAGGCCGGATGTCGGCGAGGAAGTCGACGGTGTCCGCGTCGATCCCGCCGACAGCGTGCTTGATCCCCACGACACCGGGCAGGCCGGCGAGCAGCCGCAGATCGTCTGCGCAGAGCTGCTGTCCGGTGCGGTACGGGACGTGGTACACGACCAGCGGCACCGGGCTGGCCTGGGCAAGGTGGCCGAAGTGGGCGAGCACGCCCGCGCCACCGGGACGGAGAAAGGGAGGCACCAGGCAGAGGGCCGCCGTCACTTCGGGGCGTTCGCCCAGCGCTCGCAGCGCCTCGACGCTGTTGGCGCCGACCAGCAGCTGCGCGCGGCGCTCGCGGCATACCGAGGAGAGGACGTCGAGCACCTCGCGTCGCTCCTGGTCGCTGAGTGCGGCCGGCTCCCCGGTCGTGCCGAGAGCGACCACACCGGTCGCTCCGGCATCCAGCGCCTGGTGGACGAGGGCCGTCAGCGCTTCGAGGGCGACACCCCCGGACGCGTCGAACGGAGTGATCAACGGGACGTACACGCCGGTCAAGGTCATGCCTTCACCCTGCGCCAACTATCGGTGAAGGACCAGTTCCGATTTCTCAACAAATACGTAAGCTGAGCTGATGCTTGACGTTCGCCGTCTGCACCTGCTGCGGGACCTGGCCCGCCTCGGCACCATCGCTGCGGTCGCCGAGGCTCACGCCTACACGCCCTCCGCGGTCTCCCAACAGTTGGCTGCGCTCCAGCGAGAAGCAGGCATCCGGTTGCTGGAACGCGCGGGCCGCCGGGTGGGCCTCACCCCCACGGCCGTTGCGCTCGTGCAGCACACCGAGGTCGTTCTCGCCGCACTCGAAGCGGCGGACGCGACACTGGCAGCCGCCCGAACCGGCGTACACGGAACGGTTCGCATCGGGGCCTTCCCCAGTGCCGTACGCACCCTGCTGCCGGCGGCCCTGGTCGCCCTGGCCCGCGATCACCCCGCACTCGACCTCATGGTCACCGAGCTGGACCCGGTCGCCATGCCCGCCGCGCTGCTCGACCGACGGCTCGACGTCGCACTCCTGCACGACTACGACATCACGCCGGTCGCCCCCGCCCCTTCGCTGGACTCGACTCCGCTGTTGGAGGAGACCGTGTTCCTCGCCGCGCCCGTCGACGCGGACAACGACACGGACGGCGACCCGCTCCAAGAGGTCCGCGACGCGGACTGGATCGTCGGCAGCCCCGGCACGCTCTGCCATTCCGTGGCCGTGCACGCCTGCCAGCTGGCGGGCTTCACTCCGTCGGTCCGTCATCACGCCGACGACTTCACCGCGACGCTCGCGCTGGTCGCCGCCGGCCAGGGCGTCGCCCTCGTCCCACAACTCGCCCTCACGCAGCCGCTCCCGCGGGTCCGGCTCCGCCCGCTGACCATTCGTCGCCGCACCCGCATCACCTACCGCAAAGGCGCGGGCGTCCATCCCGCCGTGGTCGCCTGCGTCGCGGCGCTCCGCGCCTCCACCAGCACCTTCCTCGCCGAACGACCGACCGGCCAGGATGACCGCCCCTGGTCGACAGCAACGAGCGGTTGATCTTCCAACCCTTGCCTGCGTCATCACCTGCTGCCGCCGACTCCAACACTCACAGAGTCAGGAGTTCTCCGTGCAGTCGTCGCCGACGCGCCCGGTGTGGTGCATGCGTGCGGCGAACTCCGCCCCACGCTCGTGCGGCGCGGCGACGAACACCATGAGGAATGCCGGCGCTTTCGACGACATTCGAGGCGGCCTCGCCGCCAAAGAGGGTGAAGAAAGTCCCCGTTCCGCGGCTGCATCCGTAGGCCGACGGGAGGTCGTCCGTCCAGCGGACGATCAAGGGGAAGGGAGGTAACCACTCCCTGCCAGCTTCAACATATACCGCACCGGGGGTCTTGCGGCAAGACCCGGGTCGTGCCGCAGAATTGCCGGCCGAGGCCAGAACCTACGGAAATGAGAGTCGCGAAATGCGTGTGTTGTTGTCGACGATCCCGTCGCGCGGGAACGGGGTTTCGTGCTGACTGGCACGTGCAGAAGAAGCCGCCCAACTTCTTTGCCAGTGCGGGCACTGGCACGACTGTGAAATCTCGCTAGGACAGGGTGACGTCACTCTTCCTCGACCACTTCGGGGTGGCGGCGACCGGGGGCGGCAGCGCCAAGGTGCCCGACCTCGAGACGCTGCCCGCGCCGGCCCTCGCCGCGATCCGGGACATCTACGCCACGGCGACCTCGGACCTGTTCCTGGTGTCCGCGCCGATCGCGTTCCTCGCCGTGCTCGCGGTGGTCTTCATCAAGGAGAAGCCGCTGTCGACCCTCACGGGCGACGAGTGCCGCGCGCGGGAAGCGGCGGCGGCACCGCACTGAGTCGATGCGATCCCGTGTGGCAGGCCGCCGCGCACCCGTCTCCCACTACCAGCGACCTCAGATCGGAACTGACGACGTGGACCCTGCGACCAACAGCGTGTTCGACCTCTCCGACCACCTCTCGCCCAAGGCCGACCCGACGCTGATCGCCCGCGACGAGCAGCACTTCGCGGCCATCGCGGCGAGCCTGGCGCAGCTGCTCGCCGACCTGTCCGACCGCCTCGATGCCCAGCGCAAGGCGCCCGGCGGCAAAGGCCGGCAGGCGGTGGAGCGGGACATGGAGGTCCGCCGGCTGGCCGCTCGCCTGCGCGCCCTGCGTCGCTTCGGTGTGGACCTGTGCATCGGGCGCATGGTCAGTGCGGACAACCCCGAGCCCGTGTACGTCGGACGACGTGGCCTCACCGACAGCGAGGGCCGCCGGCTGTTGCTCGACTGGCGCTCCCCCGCGGCTGAGCCGTTCTTCGGAGCGACCCACGCCAACCCGATGGGTCTGGCAAGCCGCCGCAGGTATCGCTGGACCCGCGGCCGGATCAGCGACTACTGGGACGAGGTGTTCACCTCGGACGGGTTCGTCGGGCACGCCGCGCTCGACGACCAGTCCGCCTTCATCGCCAGCCTGGGCGGCAACCGGTCGGCCCGGATGCGCGACGTGCTCGGCACCATCCAGGCCGACCAGGACGCCATCATCCGCGCGGGATCCCGCGGCGCGCTCGTCGTCGACGGCGGTCCGGGTACGGGGAAGACCGTCGTCGCTCTGCACCGCACCGCGTACCTCCTCTACTCCGACCCTCGCCTGGATCACCGCCGGGGCGGCGTGCTGTTCGTCGGTCCGCACCAGCCCTATCTGGCCTACGTCTCCGACGTCCTGCCCAGCCTCGGCGAGGAGGACGTGCAGACCTGCACCCTGCGGGACCTCGTCGCCGAGGGAGCCGCAGCAGCGACCGAGACCGACCCGGACGTGGCCCGCCTGAAGTCGTCCGCGGACCTGGTGAAGGCGATCGAGACGGCCGTCAGGTTCTACGAGGAGCCGCCGGCCAAGGGAATGACGGTCACGATCGGCGAGTCCGACATCCGGCTGAGCGCCGACGACTGGGCCGAGGCGTTCGAGGCGCGCGGACCCGGTACCCCGCACAACGAGGCGCGGGACGAGATCTGGGAGGAGCTGCTCACGATCCTGATGGAGAAGTACCACGGCGATGAGCCGGATGACCTGGTCCGCAGGTCGCTGCTGCGGAACAGGGAGCTGCGCACGACCTTCCACCGGGCCTGGCCGCTGCTCGAGGCGGCCGACCTCGTCGGAGACCTCTGGTCGGTGCCCGCCTACCTGCGCAAGTGCGCTCCCTGGCTCAGCCCCGACGACGTCCGGACGTTGCAGCGCGCAGACCCCCAGGCCTGGACGGTGTCCGACCTGCCACTCCTGGACGCGGCACGGCAGCGGCTCGGCGACCCGGAGGCGTCACGGCGCAACCGCCGGAACGAGGCCGCTGTCACCGTCGAACGCGAGCGCATGGCCACGGTCATCGACGACCTCATCGAGGCCAATGCCTATGACGACGGTGAAGGTCTGCTGACGATGCTGCGCCAACAGGACCTGCGGGACGCCCTGGTCGACGAGGCCGCACTGCCGAGCGCTGATCCGGATCTGCTCGCCGGCCCGTTCGCGCACATCGTCGTGGACGAGGCGCAGGAACTGACCGACGCCGAGTGGCAGATGTTGCTGCTCCGCTGCCCGTCCCGGAGCTTCACCATCGTCGGGGACCGCGCCCAGGCCCGGCACGGGTTCACGGAATCGTGGCAGGAACGGCTCGAGCGGATCGGGCTCGACCGGATCAACCTGGCCTCGCTGAGCATCAACTACCGGACGCCGGAAGAGGTCATGGCGGAAGCCGAGCCGGTCATCCGGGCCGTGCTCCCGGACGCCAACGTGCCGACCTCCATCCGCAGCAGCGACGTTCCCGTCGTACACGGATCTGTTTCTGATCTGAGCTCGATCCTCGACGCCTGGCTCGCCGCCCACGCCGAGGGGGTCGCCTGCGTCATCGGCGATCCCACCTTCCGGGCGACGTCCCGCGTCCGGTCGCTGACACCGGAGCTGTCGAAGGGACTCGAGTTCGACCTGGTCGTCCTCATCGACCCGGAGGCGTTCGGCTCAGGCATCGAAGGAGCGGTCGACCGCTATGTCGCGATGACCCGAGCGACCCAGCAACTCGTCATCCTCACCAGTTCCTGACACCGTGATCGCCGCCTGACGATCATGGGGACCACTATCGGAGTGTCGCCGGCCGGGGCACGCGACCATCTCTACAGGGTGCGTGCCACGGCCACCGGATGCGTGGTCACTTGGCGGCCCGGCGGACACATTTCAGGCGGACGCGGTGGCGTCGTCGTGCGCCAGCGAGCTGGACAGTTCGCGGTAGGCGTCGGCCTGGGCGAGGAGTTTCTTGGCCTTCTGCTCGAGGACGTCGACGGCGTCGGCGCCAGCGGCCCAGCGCAGCGGCGGCTCGTCCTGGCTCGCGAGCTGAACGAGCGCCCTGGCGAGCTTGGTGGGGTCGCCGCCCTGCTGGCCGTTCATGGCGTTCCAGGCGGTGACCGTCTGCTTGGTGCGCTCGGCGTAGTCGTCGATCGAGGGCCCGGCGTAGCTCGTCGACTCCTGGGTGAGCAGCTCGGTACGGAAGAAGCCGGGCTCGACGAGCATCGTGCGGATGCCGAACGGCGCGACCTCCGGGGTCAGCGACTCGATCCAGCCCTCGACGCCGAACTTCGACGCGGCGTAGGCGGTGCAGAACTCCTGCCCGACCAGACCGGCGGTTGACGAGATCGCCACGACGAGCCCCGAATGCTGCTTACGCATGACGGGCAGCACCGCGCGGGTGACGTTCAGCGGGCCGAACAGGTTGGTCTCCACCTGTGCCCGGAAGTCCTCCGGGCTGATCTCCTCGAAGAAGCCGGCGTAGAAGTTGCCCGCGTTGTTGACCAGCACGTCGATGCGGCCGAACCGGCTCACCGCAGCCTGCACGGCGGCCCGGGCGTCGGCGGGATCGGTCACGTCGAGCTTCACCGTCAGCAGGTCGTCGGACGCACCGACGGCGTTGGCGACCTTCTCCGGATTGCGGCCGGTGGCGACAACCGCGTGTCCAGCCGCAAGGGCAGCCTGCGCGATATCCACGCCCATGCCCCGCCCGGCACCGGTCACAAACCAAACCTTCTTGGCACTCATATCCTTTTCGCCCTTCATTGTCTTGATTAGGCAGATACCCGCCGGCGTGATCCGTCATCGCGTTGGTCCCGCGGGGCGGGTCAAGAACCATGAAACTCGCGTCGGAGCCGGTCGGGGAGGCACTGGTCAAAGGTGTACTGACAGGGCACCCCATCGGCGCCGGGAGCTGCCTAGCCTGGATGCCGTGGACAACCGCAGCGAGATCCGCGACTTCCTGACCTCCCGCCGGGCCAGGATCACCCCTGAGCGGGCCGGGCTGACGTCTTACGGGAGCCGTCGGGTGCCGGGGCTGCGCCGCGCCGAGGTCGCGCAACTGGCCGGGGTCAGCGTCGAGTACTACTCCCGCCTCGAACGCGGCAACCTCACCGGGGTCTCCGACAGCGTGCTGGACGCGCTCGCCAGGGCGCTGCACCTGGACGAGGCCGAACGGGCCCACCTGTACGACCTCGCCCGCACCGCCGGCCCGGCAGCGCGGAACCGTCGCCGGCCCGCGCCGCAACGCGTGCGTCCCAACGTGCAACGGCTGCTCGATGCGATGACCGAAGCGCCCGCCGTCGTCATGAACGGCCGCGCGGATGTTCTCGCCGCCAACCAGCTCGGCCGAGCCCTCTTCGCACCCGTCTTCGCCGGTCCGGCTCGGCCGCCCAACTTCGCGCGGTTCAACTTCCTCGACCCCCGCGCGAGGGAACTCTGGGCCGACTGGAACCGGGCGGCGGACGACACCGTCGCGCTGCTGCACGCCCAGGCCGGCCGGGATCCCTACGACAAGACGCTGACCGACCTCATCGGGGAGCTCTCCACCCGCAGCGAGGAGTTTCGCACCCGCTGGGCCGCGCACGACGTGCGCCTGCACCGCACCGGAATCAAGCACTTCCGACACCCGGTCGTCGGCGAGCTGCACCTGACCTTCGAGGTGCTGGAACTGGGCGCCGACGACGGCCTGAGCGTGGTCGCCTACGGCACCGAACCGGGCAGCGCCTCCGAAGACGGACTACGCCTGCTCGCCAGCTGGTCAGCAACACAGAACCAAGACGCCGGCACGGACGCCATCAACCAGTCCCGGTAAACCGCCGGGGCGCGAATGGGAGCCTGCCACGAGAGCCACCCATCACGTACGGCGACTGTTGAGGCTGGTTGAGGACGCGACCTGTAATCAGTAGTGAGCGAGGACCTGCGTGACAGGGTGGCCGAGAAGGGCGCCCACCTGGGCGAGTTCCTGGGCGTCGAGTTCATACTTCGCACGCGTCGGGTTCATCGCACTGACCTCGAATCGGGCGAAGCCCACCGGCCAGTCGTAGCGCAGCGCGTCCAACGAGACCACCGCACCGCAGCACGGTGGAGCGCCGTTACTGCGCCGTGAGTGGGTGCGTCCTCCATGAAACCGGCCTGGCAGTGGAGGGCGCGCACATCGCCGGCGGAGCTGAACGGGCCCTAGGTTTCGCGCATGGACACCCGCTCGTCCGACCCACGCGCCGCCGTCGACGACTTCCAGCCTCGATGGTCCGGGTTCTCCGCGTTCTTCCGTGACCGCACCGATCTCGATGCCGCGTACCTGACGGAGCTGCACCATGCCCGGGGTACCCGACGCGGGTGGACCGTCGGCGAGTGGCGGTCCCAGGTCGAGGCCACGGCGGCCTGGCTCCGTGGCAAGGGCATCGGCCCGGGGGACGCGGTGGCCACCCTCGCCGGCAACACCGCCGAGGCGCTCGCGGTGGCGTACGCATGTTGGCTGGTCGGCGCGTGCTGCGTGCCGCTGAACGCGCAGGAGGCCCCCGACCGGCAGGCGTTCGTGCTGCGCGACTCGGCAGCGTGCCTGCTCGTCCATGCACCGGAGCACGCCGACCGGGCCGTCGCCCTCGCCGACGGGACCGGCTTGCCGCTGTACGACACCGACGAGCTGCCGACCGGGGGCGCGGCGCCCATTGAGGACGCCGCAACCGGCCTGGACGTCGCGGCGCTGCGGCTCTACACCAGCGGCACCACAGGCGAGCCGAAGGGCATCATCACCACCGTCCGCAACCTGCTGACCGACCTGGACGCGCTGGCCAGCACCTTCGCCTGGGACCCCGAAACCCGGGTCTACACGGTGCTGCCGGTGCACCACGCCAACGCCCTGGTCATCTCCAGCCTGCTGCCCTGGCACACCGGGGCCTCCACGGTCCTGACCGACCGGTTCCGGACAGATCGCTTCTGGGCCGACGTGGCCGCTGAGCGGGCGACCACCGCCAGCCTGGTGCCGACCCTGCTGGAGTTCCTGCTCGGCGGCGACGGCGAGGCCCCTGACTGTTTCGCCGAGGTGCTGTGCGGCGCGGGGCCGCTGCTGGTCGAGACGGCCCTCGACTTCGAGGAGCGCTTCGAGATCCCGATTCGGCACATCTACGGCCTGTCGGAGACGACCTGCGTCGCCTCCGCCATGCCCGCTCTCCCCAACGAGCGGCGTCGGCAGTGGCACGCCGACTTCGGGTTCCCCAGCATCGGCAGCCCGCTCCCCCACGCGCAGATGGCGGTGCTGCATCCGGTCACCGGAGAGGAGGCGCCGGCCGAGGTCCGCGGCGAGCTCGCCGTCCGGGGCGCGATCATCATGCGCGAGTACGCCGGGCACCCCGAGGCCACCGCCGAGGCGTTCCGCGGCGGGTGGTTCCACACCGGCGACGAGGGCTTCTGGCGTCCCGGCCCGGACGGGCAGCCCGTCTTCTTCATCACCGGACGGATGAAGGAGCTCATCATCCGCGGTGGGCACAACATCTCACCGTTCGAGATCGACGAGGTGCTGCGCAGCCACCCGCGAGTGAAGTTCGCCCTCACGGTGCCGTTCGAGCACCGCGTGTACGGCGACGAGATCGCCGCCTACGTCGTGGCGGACGGACCGCTTGCCGAACAGGAGGTCCTCGACCACTGCGCGGCTCGCCTCGACTTCGCCCACCAGCCCAAGGTCGTCGTCTTCGGAGATGACGTGCCCTACACCGCGACCGGCAAAGCCAAACGCCTCGAACTGAAGAGCCGCCTCGCCGCCCAGCTGTCCGTCTACCGCGACGCCGGCTTCCGCCGTCCCAAGGCCGCCCCCGAGGAGCACCCGTGACCCCCGAAGAACTCGACGTCCCCGTCGCCGGCGGCACCCTGCGGGTGTGCCGTTGGCCCGGCGGGGCCCGCCCGACCGTGCTGGCCGCGCACGGCATCACCGCCAACGCCCTGTCGTGGGCGCCGGTCGCCGACGCCCTGTCCGGCCGCGCCACCCTGATCGCGGCGGACCTGCGCGGACGCGCGCACAGCGCCGCCCTACCCGGTCCGTACGGGCTCGCTCAGCACGCCGACGACCTCATCGCGGTCCTCGACCACCTCGGCCTCGACCGGGCGCCGATCGTCGGGCACTCGATGGGCGCGTTCGTCGCCGCCGTCGCCGCGGTCCGCCACCCGGACCGAGTCTCGTCGGTGCTGCTCGTCGACGGCGGGGTCACGCTCCAGGTGCCCGACGGCGCGAACATCGACGCCATCCTGCAGGCGGTCATCGGCCCGGCCATGCGCCGTCTGCAGATGACGTTCGACAGCGAGCAGTCGTACCTGGACTTCTGGCGGGGGCATCCCGCGCTGGCCGCCGCCTGGTCCCCCGCGGTGCGGGCGTACGCGCTACGCGATCTGGTCGGCCAGCCGCCGGCGCTGCGCTCCTCCTGCTCTCTGGAGGCGGTACGCCGGGACGCCACGGACACGCTTCTGGACGAGCAGACGACGGCCGCCGTCCATCGGATCGGTTGCGCGGCGACGCTGTTGTGGTGCGAACGCGGCATCCTCGACGAACCGCAGGGCCTGTACGACGAGGCCCGCCTGAAGGCCGCCGGAATCGACCGCAGCGGCCTCACCGTGGAGAAGGTGTCTGACGTCAACCACTACACGGTCCTGTTGTCGGCCGAGGGCGCCAGCACCGTGGCTGACCACATCGGGCGGCTCACGTGAGGCCAGCGAACGGCCGCTGAACCGCCTGACGCTGAGGGGTCGGGTGACAGCCGCCGTAGGCAGGGCCGCCCTCATCGCGCCGCGTCAGCATGTGTGGCTCGGGTCCCAGTCGGAGAACCCCTGGTGCATTCCAGGGTTGTGTTGCGCGTCGAAGCCCATGGTCTGCGCGCAGACCACGACGTGTCCGCCGAAGTCACGACCGGTCGTGCCCGCGTCGGCCAGCGCGGCAACGGGCAGGGCCACGACTGCGACCAGTACCGTTCCCAGCACCGCGACGCTCCTGCGAATCGCACGCATCACTGCCACCTTCTCCCGATCACTGCCCCCGCTTCCGGGGTCTGGATCTACTGTTCCTCTGCCCGGTGACCTCCGAACAGGGCCGTAGGTCCCAGCATGGCGGCGCCGCAGGGTCCGGCGCCGGAGAGGCGTGGCCGTTGGCGTCGGCCCGGTTGAATGGGCGGGTCCGGTCGTACCCCCGGAGTCGACCGGCCTGTTCATGGCCGGCCGACTCCGGGGCCGCGTGGCGTAACGGCTCCCTGCTCAGCAGGGTCAACGGACCTGGGCGGGCTCGGTGTTTGTGGTGTTCTCCTGGCGGGGCGTCGCGGAGCGCAGGGTGATCGCGGTGACGACCGCCCCTACTGCGGCAATGGCGCCGGCGCCGATGAAGGCGGCGGAGTAGCCGTCGGTCAGTGCCGGCACGTCACCGAGCCGGTCGGCGCCGTAGGAGGCGGCGATGGCGGTCATGGCGGCCAGGCCGAGTGCCGAGCCGACCTGGTAGCTGGTGTTGACGATGCCGGAGGCCAGGCCGCCTTCCTCCGGTCGGGCGCTGGAGATCGCCGTGCCGAGCGACGGGATGAAGGCCAGCGACATGCCCAACGCCGCGACCAGCGAGGCGGGCAGGACGTCGACGAGGAAGCTGCCGTCGGGGCGGACCAGGGCGAGCCAGCCCAGCCCGGCGGCGAGGACGGCGAGCCCGGTCACCACCAGCGGCTTGGGACCGAACCGGCCGATGGCTCGCGGGGCGATGGTGATCATTCCGAGCATGATGAGGATGGTCATCGGCAGCAGTGCCGCGCCACTGGGGAAGGCGCTGTAACCGAGGACCTGCTGCAGGTAGAGGTTGAGGTAGAACCACATCGGGATCCAGGCCGCGCCGAGCAGCAGCTGGGCGAGGTTGGCGGCGCCGAGATTCGGGGCGCGGAAGATGGACAGCCGCATCAGCGGTTCCCGGCGGACGGCCTGGATCGTGAGGAACGCGCCGAGTGCCAGCACGGCGCCCGCGAGAACCAGCCACGTTTCTGCGGAGGCCCACCCGGCCTCGGGGGCCCGCACAATCGCGTACACGGCCGCACCGAGACCCGCCGTCACGGTCAGAGCGCCGACGAGGTCGAGGGAGCCGCGGCGGGCGCCGCCAGCCGGCATCAGCACCGGGGTGGCGAGGACCGCGAGCAAGGCGATCGGGATGTTGATGTAGAAGACCCAGGGCCAGCTGACGTACTGGGTGATGACGCCGCCCAGGAAGACACCGGCGGTGCCGCCGGCCGGCGCGGCCGCGCCGTACAGGGCAAGCGCCTTGGTGAGTTCCCTCGGCTCACTGCCGAAGAGCATCATCAGCAACGTCAGCGCCGACGGTGCGATGAGTGCGGCGCCGACGCCCTGCGCGGCACGCGCGGCCAGCTCGACCGCCACGCCGCCGGCCAGACCGGCGGCCAGTGAGCCGGCCAGAAGGATCAGCCAGCCCGCGCTGAACATGCGCCGGGCACCGAGCAGGTCCGACAGCCGGCCGCCGAGCAGCAACAGGCCCCCGAAGGCGACGACGTAGGCGTTGAACACCCACGACAGGTTCTCCGGCGAGAAGCCGAGATCGGTCTGCATGCGAGGTAAGGCCACGCCGATGATCGACGTGTCCATGATGACCATGAACTGGGCGAGCGCGATGAGCCCGAGGGCCCACCACCGCTTGGAACCGTGCGACATTTCCACCACTCCTTATGCCCCTGGGGGGTATGGGTAAGTGGGAAAGGTATACCCCTAGGGGGTATCCGTCGTCAAGGGCTTGTCCCGACCGACGGCGACAGAGAGACGGTCCTCACCGCTCGACTTGGGTACCGGTGGCCGACGTCCAGGCCGCCGTGCCCAGCGGCACCGTCACGATCTCCAGCAGCGCCCCTCGGGACACCGCCGACGTACGCCCCGCAGTTGAGCAGACCGGCCACCAGTTGGTCGTCTGACCTCGCGACTCCGCCGCGTCCCCCCGCACGCCCGTGAGGTGCCGGACTCCGCTGGTCGCCATCTCCGCACATGTACCGCTCCGAGCGGCTGATCGTGCTCTACGTCGGCGCCGACCATGCCGTCACGGCGCTACCCGCTGGCCTGCCGGGGCGGCAGTTCGCCGGCCGCTGACGCTCTGGCGGGCCGGAAGGCCGCTGCTGATCGGGTTGTGCAGACAGACGGTCGTCGCATCACTGCTTTTCTGGTGTCAGGTGCACCCGGCGCAGCGTCTGGGCGTTGAGGGCAACCACGATCGTGGACGCGGACATGAGCACCGCGGCGGCAGCCGGGCTGAGCGCCACGCCGGCCCAGGCGAAGACGCCGGCCGCCACCGGGATGGCGACGACGTTGTAGCCCGCGGCCCAGACGAGGTTCTGCACCATCTTGCGGTAGGACGCCTTGGAAAGGCGGGCCGTGGCGCTGACGCCGCGCGGGTCGGAGGAGGCCAGAACCACGCCGGCGGATTCGATGGCGACGTCAGTGCCGGCGCCGATGGCGATGCCGACGTCGGCGCGGGCCAGCGCGGGAGCGTCGTTGACGCCGTCGCCGACCATGGCGACGGTGAGACCGCGGCCCTGCAGGTCAGTGACGATCTCGTCCTTGTCCGCGGGCAGAACCTCGGCGAACACCTCGTCGACGCCGGGCCGGAAACCCAGGTCCGCCGCGACCGCGTCGGCCACCGGCCGGGCATCACCAGTGATCATGGCGATCTTCCGGATGCCGAGTTCACGCAGCTGGGCGATGGCCTCGCGCGCCTCGGGGCGCACCTCGTCCTCCAGGGCGAGCGCCCCGAGCAGCTGCGGCGCACCGTCCAGCCGCGCCAGGTAGAGCACGGCGGCGCCACGCTTCGACCACTCCTCCTCGGCGCGGGAGAGCTCGCCGGGCAGTTCGGCGTGCAGCTCGCGCAGCAGCGCCGGGCCGCCCACCGCGTACGCCGTTCCTTCGACGGTGGCCTGCACGCCCCGTCCGGGCAGGGACCGGAAGTCGTTTCCCTTCGCCGGCCCGACGCGTTCGGCTGCGGTGACGATGGCGCGGGCCAGCGGGTGCTCGCTGTCGGCCTCCACGCCGGCGGCCAGCCGCAGCACGTCGTCCTCGGTGGTGCCGGCGGCGGCGGTGACCCCGGCGACGGTGTGCGCCCCCCTGGTCAGCGTGCCGGTCTTGTCGATCAGGACCGCGTCGACGGTGCGCATCCGCTCCAGCGCCAGGCGGTCTTTGACCAGGATCCCGCCCTTGGCAGCCACGCTGGTCGACAGTGCGATGACCAGGGGAATCGCCAGGCCCAGCGCGTGCGGACACGAGATCACCAGCACGGTGATGGTGCGTACCACGGCCTGCTCGACGTCCCCGAGGGCCGACCAGACGATCAAGCTGACCGCGGCGGTGCCGGTGGCGATGTAGAACAGCCACGCGGCGAACCGGTCGGCGAGCACTTGAGCCCGACCGCCGGCCTGTTGAGCCTGGGCGACGAGGCGCTGGATTCCGGCCAGGGCGGTGTCCTCCCCCATCGCGTCGATCTGCACCCGGATCGCGGAGTCGGTGGCGACCGTGCCCGCGACGACCCGGTCCCCGACCGCCCGGGGAACCGGGCGGGACTCCCCGGTGATCATGGATTCGTCCAGTTCCGCGGTGCCGTCGACGACGTGCCCATCGGCGGGCACCCGGGCGCCGGGGCGGACCAGCACCGTGTCACCGAGGCGCAGGTCGCTCACCGGCACGCGCTGCACCTGGCCATCGGCAGCTACGCGTTCAGCGTCGTCGGGCAGCAGTGCGGCCAGCGCCGCCAGGGCCCCCCGGGCCTGGCCAATCGCCTGCATCTCCTGCCAGTGCCCGAACAACATGATGGTCACCAGCGCGGCCAGCTCCCACCAGAAGTCCAGCCGGAAGGCGCCCAGACTGGTGGCCAGCGACGCGAGGTACGCCACGGTGATCGCCATGGCGATGAGCAGCATCATCCCGGGAGCGCGGTCCCGGACTTCCCGCACGGCCCCCACCAGAAAGGGCCAACCGCCGTAGAAGAAGACGACCGACCCCAGCACGGGACCCACCCATGCCATGCCCGGAAACTGCAGCGAGTACCCCAACGTCTGCATCACCAGATCGCTGGTGAACACGATCGGGATGGTCAGGGCGAGGCTGAGCCAGAACTTGCGCCTAAACACCGCCGGGTCGTGCCCCGCATGCTTGTCGTGGCCGCCATGCCCCCCGCCACCTGAGTGCCCGGCGGGAGCCGGGGCGGGACCGGGGCCTGCGCCCGGTCGACCGTGACCGGTAACGGCCTGATCGGGCTGGCCAGGCGCTCCATGGTCGGGGTGCCGCGCCGACCCGCCGTCATGGTCCATCCGCATCGCCTCCCGAACGCCCTGGACGGCTACTCGCGCGTGTGACCTCGTCGCTCAGGACCGTCACGAAGAGTGCCTGGCGTCAGTCCGCCGACCGCTGGCGCAGTAGTTGCCAGCATGCGTGCCCGGCCGTCTGCTCACCGCCCAAGCACGGAAGGGTCCCCCGGCCGAGTGGACCGACTCCCCTCCCTGACTGCTCCTCCGGAGCAAGCGGTCGTGGGCCGCACCGCATACCCGGCCGGGTGGAAGTAATCGCCGCGAGCGCGGTGACGGCGTGTGGGCGGCATGTCAGAACCCTCGCCAGGGAGGTGGTGACCTATGCCCCTGACAGGATGCCGCGCGGCGAGCGACGATGGATCGGTAGGGCCCACCGCGTCGGAGGTGACACCATGATGAACGGATACGGGCCGGGCTGGGCGTGGATGATTCTGATGCCACTGCTGACCATCGCGATCATTGGCCTGATCATCTGGGCCGTCATCAGACTTGTCCCGGGGTCGTCCTTCGGCCCGGGCGCGCCTGGCCAGCAGGGCCGGGAGACGCCTCAGGAGATCCTCGACCGCCGGTTCGCCCGCGGCGAGATCAATGCCGAGGAGTACCAGCAGGCGCGAGCCCACCTGGCCGGGCGGGAACCAGGCCGGTCATGACCTGGCGCGTCCGGCTGCTTCCCCCGGCTCGGCGCGATCCCAGGGCCATATCGTCGACGGTGACGGTCGACTGAGCAGCTGACGCCAGGCGTTCTCTGCCGCCTCGTACCCACCTGGATCAAAGGGCTTGCTGCCTCATCGCTGCCTCGGGCCTCGGCCTGGTCGCCGTCGTCGTCCCGAGCCCATAAATCTGCCGGCGAGGCGGTCGCCTGCGGCTCCGTGCGCAGCTCGCGAATCCCTGCCGGCTGCGGCTGTACTTCTGTGCTGCATGCCGACCATCGCTCGCGGCGGCCTCTTCGTCCTGAGAGCTCGCCGGGCAGGACAAGTCCCCACCAGGCTCCCAGGCTGTTTGCGTACGAGACCGTTTGCCCAGGTGAGCGGTCGCTTGGTCCCAAGGTGCGGGTGGTGGAGGATAGGTGAATGCGTGTGCGGAACCGCAACAACGTGGTGCTGACCGGTCGCGAGGACGGTCCCACCGTCGTGCTCGCGCACGGCTTCGGCTGCGACCAGCACATGTGGCGCCACGTGGTTGCCGAAATCGAACAATGGGCCCAGGTGGTGCTATTTGACCACATCGGGTCAGGCAAGGCTGATCCGGCGGCCTGGGACGCCGACCGGTACGCCTCCCTGGACGGCTACGCCGATGATGTGCTGAGCATCTGCGAGGACCTGGACCTTCAGCAGCCGATCTTCGTCGGACACTCGGTCAGTTCGAGCATCGGAGTCCTCGCAGCGAACCGCGAACCGGACCGCTTCTCCGCACTTGTCCTGGTCACCCCCTCACCGTGCTACCTCGATGACGGGGACTACCGAGGCGGTTTCACTCGGGATGACATCGACGAATTGCTTGAGTCGCTCGACAGCAACTACCTCGGCTGGTCGTCGAACATGGCCCCCCTGATCATGGGCAATCCGGAGCGGCCGGAGCTGGGGGAAGAGCTGACGGCAAGCTTCTGCCGGACGGATCCCGCCATGGCGCAGGTGTTCGCCCGCGCCACGTTCCTGTCGGACAACCGTGCCGACCTCGCCAAGGTGAGCGTTCCCACCCTGATCCTGCAATGCGCCCAGGACGCCATCGCGCCGCCTGAAGTCGGCGCGTTCGTGCACGCGCAGATCGCCGGAAGTCGGCTGGTCACCTTGGACGCGACCGGGCATTGCCCGCAGTTGAGCGCGCCGGAGGCCACGGCCGCAGCGATCACGTCGTTCATCAGGGCCGCCTACCGATGACCGCAACTGCCGGGCGTGATCCTCACCGCCAGGGTCGAAGCGATGACGGGAGCGCCGGGCCGAGCGACGTGGGGTTCCCCGCGTTGCTCGAAGACAATTTCGAAGACCTGTACGAGAATGCGCCCTGCGGGTACCTGTCCACCCTCCTGGACGGCACCATTGCGAAGATCAACGGCACCCTGCTGGCATGGCTCGGCTACACCCGCGAGGAACTCGTCGGCCGGCGCCGCTTCAGCGACCTTCTCACCGGCGGGGGCCGCATCTACCACGAAACTCACTTCGCACCGATGCTGGCCATGCAGGGCGAGGTCGGCGGTATCTCCCTCGAACTCCGCACCAAGGACGGCTCTCGCATGCCGGTCCTCGTCACCTCCATCGTCAAGGCCGGCAGCGAAGGCCAACCCCAGTTCATCCGCACTACCATCTTCGACGCCAGAGAACGCCGCGCCTACGAACGGGAGCTCCTCAGCGCCCGCAGGGCCGCCGAACGCGAGGACGAGCGGCTCCGGCAACTCGTCAGCAAACTACAACAAACCCTGCTCCCGGCCGTTCTGCAAACCCCGCCCGGGCTGGAAACCGCCGCGTACTACCGGATGGCCTCCACGGACGAAGTCGGCGGCGACTTCTACGACCTGTTCCCCCTCGACGACGGCCGCTGGGGATTCTTCCTCGGCGATGTCAGCGGCAAAGGCGTCGAAGCGGCCGCCGTCACCGCCCTGGCCCGCTACACATTGCGCGCCGCAACCGTCTACAACCCCGACCCTGCCGCCGCGCTGCACAACCTCAACACCGTGCTCTGGCAGGAATACCGCCAGGACGCGCGCTACTGCACTGTCGTCTTCGGCATCCTCACAACCACACCGGCCGTCGGCGGGTTCACCGCGGTCATCGCCAGCGGCGGGCACCCCGAACCACTGCTGCTACGGGCCGATGGCTCCGCCAACTACCACCGCACGAAGGGCCGCATCGTGGGGGCCTTCCCGACCTCCCAATACACCAACACCACCGTCGTAGCGAACCCCGGCGACACGTTGCTCCTCTACAGCGACGGGCTCACCGAGGCCCGTCCCGCCAGCAGCGAGACCGCCGACGGCCGTTACGGAACCGCAGCCCTCGCCCGATTCGCCGCCCGTCTCGCACCCACCAACGCCGCCGACGCCGTCGCCGCCGTCACCGAGCTGCTCGTCACCTTCGGCGCCGGACTCACCGACGACGCCGCCGTCATGGCCATCAGCGCCCCACACAGCCGACCGTGACCGGCCCGTCTTTGCGGTCGCAGGCGAGCGTTTCGCTGTCCCCTTGCTGCCCCTACGGCTTCAACGGGCGCAGCTTCCGGCGGTCGGGGCGCTCGGGCCCGTCCGTCATCCGGACCTCGGCACCGGAAAACCGCAAGAACGAGAACGACCGGCCCCGGGACAGCCCGGAGACGGTCGTCGTCTCGCTTCAGTTCCACCGGCTCACGCTGTCGCCACCGGGACGCCGGTCGGTACCGTCAGGACACGGCGGCTCTGATCTGATCGCAGTACTCCGTCGTCGACTTCACCATGCAGACCTTGATCCAGATCAGCGTGTCCTCGGAGATGTCACCGCTGGCCCAAGGGCTGCAGTAGGGCGAGTTGTAGCCTCGGGTCGACGCCTTCCGGTCCCAGCCGCTGCCGGGGTTGGTGTCCAGCCAGACCTCGACGCCCCACCCGTCGGCGAGACTGTCACACGCCTGGATCGCATCGCCCGGCGCGCCTCCCACGGGTCCGACCGGAACGCGCCCGACCCGACAGCATTGTCGCTCGGGCCCCAGATGGTGACCGTCTTGTCGTACGACGCGCCACTGCGACGGCGGCGACGACCATCGCCATCAACGCGGCCATTGCCAGACGGAGGGGTGAGAGGGCTCTACCTATCATGATCTTCCACTCCCAGGGCCGGCGCTGATACCGGGCCAGGCCCATCTATAGGCCCTGGATTTGGGCCTGGTGGACCGCTGCCGGAGGTGTTGCCGAAGCGGGTCGTTGGGCTGTCGACGCTGTTGTGACGGTCCTCGTGCTCGGCGATGACCGGCCGGGTCTCGTAGGCTCCGACAGTGGAAAGCAGTCGAGGACGGATCATGGCGCATATGTTGGATGCGGCGGAGAACGCATCGCCGGTCGAGGCGGTCGAGGCGGTCACCCGGGAACTCGGTGCGGCGCTGGGGGCACGTAGCGTCGCGTTCTTGATCGCGGACCTCAGCGGCCGGGCGCTGGTCCGGTTGGCCTACGTGCCGCTCGACGGTGCCGGTGAGGGACGCCGGGACGGTGATGAGGTCGCCACGGTGATGCCGTTCGACGGCGGCCCCGCCGAGCAGGCGCTACGCACCCAGACGGTGCAGGTTGTCGCGCAGCCTGACAGCTGGGCGGTGTTGGCGCCGGTGACTGACCGCGGTGAGGTGATCGGCCTGCTCGAGATGATCCTGCCGGACGAGCCCGCTCCGCGGGCGCTGGAGGAGGTCGCCCGCACGGCGCACGTGTTGGCGTACGTGGTGATTGCCAACCGGCGGTACACCGACCTTTTCGAGTGGGGGCAACGCACAACCCCGTTCACCCTGTCCGGGGAGATTCAGCGCCGCCTGCTGCCCGGCTCGTTCACGTGTGAGGGTAGTGCGTTCACCCTGTCCGGCTGGCTCGAACCCGCCGCCAGCATCGGCGGGGACACCTTCGACTACAGCCTCGCCCGGGACGTGCTGCACTTCAGCGTCACCGACGCGATGGGCCACGGGGTGGCCAGCGCGCTGACGGCCACCCTGGGCGTGGGCAGCCTGCGCAACAGTCGCCGCCGCGGGGTTGGTCTGGTGGAGCAGGCCGACGCCGCGAATGCCGACGTGGCCGGACACGCCGCCGTGCCCGGCAGTTACATCACCGCAGTCCTCGGCCGCCTCGACCTGCGCACCGGGGTGTGCGCGCTGCTCAACGCCGGGCACGTGCCGCCGATGCTGGTACGCGACGGGGCCACCCGGGCGCTGCCGCTACCGGCCAACTTCCCCCTGGGAATGTTCGCCGAGGCCGGTTACCGCGCCGGCGAGGTCACGCTGCGACCAGGCGACCGTCTGGTAGTGGTCACCGATGGCATGCGGGAGCGCAACGCCGCCAGCCTGGATCTACCGACCATGTTGCGGTCGATCACCGATCTGCACCCCCGCGAGGCCGTCCGGGCGCTGGCCGATGCCGTGCTCGAGGTCAGCGGACCGACTCTGGCCGATGATGCCACCCTGTTCATCCTCGACTGGCACGGCGGGCACAGCGAGGACCGGCGTACCAGCGCCGGCGCCGACCAGGCGCGTGCCAGCACCGCGCTGCCCGACTGACTACCGGCCTGTCGCGTCGTCCGTGGACGACAGATCGGCTTCAGCCGCCTGCACACTGTCATAGACATCGATAGCTCGATCCACTGACGTGACCGTCAGGACGCTGTGCACGGCGGGCTGCACCGCGGCGAGGCACAACCGACCGCCGACGTCACGCAATGCCTTGAACATCACCACCAGCGCGCCCAGCGCGCTGGAGTCCATGAACCCCACCCCGGCCAGATCCACCACTACCTGACGGTCACCGGCGTCAACCAACCGTTGCAGACCCTCGCGCAACTGCGGGGACGTCGCCATGTCCAGCTCGCCCTGCACCTCGAACACGGTGCAACCCCGGCCCGGCCGGACCGACAACAGCAGACCCACAACAACCTCCCCACGCCGATGATCCCCGCTCACCCTATGCCCCCGGCGGGCGAACCGCCGCCGGCCGGCGTACGTCGAGCGACACCCTGACCGTTTCACCTCGGCAACCCCGGGTAGTGCTGATCACAACCGGAGCATCCCGCCTTAGGGTGTGACGCAGTAGTCCGGCGGGTCACGCACGGGCCGGGGAGGAGCTACGCAATGCGGGTGAGCATGACGCTGTCACTCCCGCGTCAACCGTCCTCGGTGACCCGCGCCCGCCATGTCCTCACCACCCTGCTGAGCCTCACCGACGCCACCGAGGACTGTCGTGGACACCTCGCCGTGCTGATCACCGAGGCATGCGCCAACGCGGTGATGCACGCCGATCCCGACAGCACCGTCGACATCACCATCATCATCGACGACGACGTCTGCCTGCTCGAGGTCGGCAACCGCGGCAGCACCCCCAACGGCGCCGGACTCGACGCTGAACTCCCCGCCCCGCTCACGGTCGGCGGCCGTGGACTGCCCTTGATCGCCGCACTCGCCGACACGGCCGCCTTCGTCGCCGGGCCACCGGACCACGTGCTGCTACGCATCACCAAACACCTCGCACCAGAATGACCGATCCGATGACCGGAAACGCCACGCCGGCTCCCAGCCGTCCATACGACGGCGAGCGAGTCGGGCCCACTCCAGGGCTCAGCATTCCACCATGGCAACCTTCGACCGCCCGACCGTAACGGTCCTCAAACTGGTCTGCGAGTCACGGCGGCCGGCCTCCGATGGCGGCGCCTCGGACCCCCGGTCTCGCACCGCAACCCGGCCGGCGGCCGGGATGGGAAGAGGTGCGACGAGCGTCGCCCTATTAGGTCCTCGTCAGGAGGCGACTGACCCCGGCGAGCGGACCGGCGGCTCCGGCCAGGCCCACCGCGGCCAGCACCTCGCGGACGCCCGACCGACGCAGCTGATGATCGACTTACATAAGGGTCGGTGCAGGCAACGCGGAAAGGTGCGTTTTCCCGGATGGCCCTAAGGGCTTCGGGCACCCGGAAGATTCGCCATCCGGGTGCCCGAACCTTGATTTGCAACAGCCAACCGCGGCAGCCCGTCACAGAACGAGCAGAGCCGGTTTTGGTCTGCCGGCCTACTGTGCCGCCGGGACCAACACCTCCATCAGCCCCCGCCGCAGGCGACCACGACGCGGATCAGTGTCGACCGGCTGGCCTCGACCGCCCACTCATCCTCGGCCGACAGGTCTACGCCCGTGCTGGCGTTGACCTGGATCACCCGGTACGCCGTCAACCCACACGGCATGTCCTCGTCGAACAGGTCCAGCCAGCCCAACTCATCCTCGAAGCGCGACCGGGAGAGGGAGTCCCGGCCGGGATGATCCTGACGCAACGGCCGCGCGTCATACGTCGGCAGGGGCTCGACCTCGGCGCTGTCGCGCCTGATCCACAGCCGCGACACGGCGTCCTTGTCCGACGTGTCCTCGCCCAGGTAGTCGGCCCGGTCGACGCTGACCTCGTCGAGGTGCGCCGCGGCCGCCCGCTCCGTGGCGACGGGGTACCGGATGAACGGCCACACGAGGAACGCCGCGCCGACAAGCAGCCCGAGCACCACCACCAGCACCCCCGCCACCAGCCACCAGGGCCGGGTTCCGGTCTTCAGCACACGATCACCTGGCCACCGCAGAGATGCGCATCCGCATCTCCCCGCCAGTCGGTGTAACCCCTGAGGTAGTCGGCAGCAGGACCACCCATGGGCTGGTCGGTGTGGTACTTCGATGGGTATGCCCCAGAGGGGATGTCCTTCATGTAGCCCTCCCCACGTTGTAAATCTTGCCGGACCGTGAAAGGCCTACCGCCGGTCGCCTGTCGACAGGTGGGGCGCCATGTAACGGATCAGGGGTCCGTCCGGATCGTGGTAGGCGAGAATGATGTCCGGTACACCGACCGCCGTTGGGGGCTCGCCTGCCTTTTGGTGGCTGACGTCGCCATCGCGTGGCGTGGGGACGGCGGCAGCTACGGTGATGTTCACGCGCTGCACCCCACGGTCGGTCTCCTTGGCCGACCCGGACGTAATCACGACAACGGTCGAATTGCTCTCTTGCCGATCCGGGGGCGGGTCGCTTGCGCCTACCGGGTTCGGCTTCGGGGGCAGGCATCGGCAGGCGCGGCCGCGGGCGTGCAGCGCTTGCGCCAGGCGATCGATCACGGCGAGGTGGGAGTTAGGGCAGGCCACGGTCACTCTTAGGCCTTTGCCGACCGACGCTGCGATGATCGTGTCGGCAACAGTCGCTAGCGCTGCGCGCTCGCGCGCGATGGCGGAAAGGTCAGGCACGGTGGTGCCCTTGACCCGGGCTGGAATTCACATCGGTAGAGGCGCGACCATCCCGGGCGCTTGTTACATCGGTAGGCCTCAGCCAGCAGGGTTACGCCATGACGAATGGGCTCTGCGTCCCCGTAGCAGCCGCGCCGACTGTCCTGAGCAGCTGGCGGTCCGCGCGGAGGCGGTACGAGCACGGCCAGTATGCCTGGCAGTCTCGACACCGGCGGGGGTCGTCATCACACTGCCGGTGCCGGTCTGCCAACGCCTGCCACTGCTCCAGGTCCATCTCCATGTCCCTCGGATACCCACCACCGCCACCCCGTCACACTGTTTCCTGCTGTTGAAGATCGCGTATGGCGGTCGACGCAAAAGACATCCAGTATCGAGAACCCGCCGACACCGTCACCGTCGGCACCCTCACCTACATCGGGTCCGGCTGGCTCACCGAA
>NZ_JBAKHO010000032.1:0-62262 GCF_036902735.1 Micromonospora lacuserhaii
TGCGCGGCGGTCGGCGCGGCCTGCGCGAGAGTCGGTGCGGCCTGGGCGGCGGTCGGCGCGGCCTGCGCGAGCGTCGGCGCGGCCTGGGCGGCGGTCGGCGCGGCCTGCCCGGTGCCGGCGGACGGCGTGGTTCGCAACGTCGGCTCCGGGCCGGCGTCGTCCGGCGTAACACCGGCCGCCGGGGCACCGCCGGACGACAGCCACGCCGGGTCCAGGTCCGACGGCGTCCCGTTCGCGGGGGTCCGCGGCACGGTCGTGGGGCCGGCGAACGGGGCGCGGACCGGCTCGGTCGTCGCCGGGCGGGACTCGACCGGCTCGGTCGTCGCCGGGCCGGAGTCGACCGGCCCGTTGCTCGCCGGCGCGGCGCCGAACCTCCCGGTGCTCGACGGCCCGGTGCTCGACGGCGTGGTGCTCGACGGCCCGGTGCTCGACGGCGCGGCGTCGACCGGGCCGGTGGTCGCGGGCGCGGTGGGGAAGGCGGCGCCGGCGGGGAACGCGATGCTGGCGAGCTCGGCGTCGACCGTCCCCGGACGGGAGCCGGGCGCCGGAGAGGACGGGGCGGACACGTCGGCGGCCTCGTCGTCGACCCGGGGAGCGCCGACGGTCGGCCGCCAGCCGAAGGCGGCGGTGACCGGGTCCGGCTCGTGCGGCCCCGGCAGATCCCGGGACTCGATGACGGTGCCCTCGATGACGATGGGCGAGAAGCCCCGACGCGGCGCCGGAGGGCCGGAGACCGGCTCGGCGATCGAGGCCGGCAGCTCCTCGGCGAACGACGCAGGGGCGGCCGGGGGGACCGGCCGTACCGTCGGGTCGGGCAGGCGCTGCGTCTGCTCGTCAGCCGGTCCCAGGGTGCGACGCGGCAGCACCTGGGTCGCCTCGGCCGCGGGCGGGTCGAGCCGGAACGCCCGGGTGGGTTCCTCCGCCAGCGGGTCCGGCCGGCGGTCGGCCGGTGCGGGCGCCGGGATCGGCTGGGTCACCTGGTCGTCCACCCGGAACGCCCGGGTCGGGTCGTCGTCCACCTGGAACGCCCGGGTCGGGTCGTCGTCGGGCAGGTTCGTCGCCGGCCGACGACGGGGGAAAGGCTGGCCGCCGAGGCCCGGTCGGGGCGACGGGGCGGCGCGGTCGCCGGCGCGCAGCGGGTTGTCGCGCGGTGACCGGACCGCTCCACCCCGCCCCGGGGCGGGCTCGAAGAAGGAGCTGCGACCGTTCGCCGGACCGGTCTCCTCCCCCAGCGACCGACGGCGTAGCGGGGAGGGCCGGAGCAGGTCGGTGGGGCCCCCCGGGGCGGCGGGGACCCGGCCGTTGCCGGCGCGCGCTCCCCCGTCGACCGCACCCGCGTCGTCCGCGTCCGTGCCAGACCCGGGGGAGGCCGGCGACGTGCCGGGTATTCGGACGGCTGCGAGGTCGGAGCGGCCCTCCGGGACGGCGCCGATGGCCGTGGCACCGGACGCTGGCGCGCCGGCCGGCACGGCCGGGCGCGGCGGTGTCCAGCCGCCGGTCGTGGGAACGCCGGGCGGCGGAGCCGACGAGGGCTCCTGACCGGGGGCGGCGTCGCCCCGGGCACGGGCGAGCGTCTCCGCCCGCTCCAAACGGGCCCGCGCGCCCATGGTGCGGCCGGGCAGGCGGACGTCCCCACGGGAGAGCTGGGAGACGAACCACGCCGGCAGGTACCCCTCGACGGGCAGGCCCGGGTTGACCGCCAGCCACCACTCGTGGTGCGGCCAGTCGGTGGCCAGGTCGGCGAACGCCCGGCGCCGGCTGGGCCCGGCGGTGGCGCCGAGACAGGCGTGCACCGCGGCGGTCGAGGTGAAGGCGAGCACGTGCGTACGCCCGCCGGTGGTCCAGGTGCCCCAACCCATCGGCGCCTCACCGGCGAGAGCCTGGGCGGAGACCGGCAGGAACAGCTCGGTCTGGGCCAGGATGCGGAAGTACAACTCCTGGTCGTTGGCCTGGAGTGCGTCGCGCATCGCCGTCTCGGCCTCGGTAGCCGGCTCCCAGTCGGTCACGGCCACCTCTCCTCCCGCGAACAGGCCATAGGCATCGCGTACAACCTACAAGGTGGCAACAAGATCACAATGGGCCGAGCGGCGGGCGGCCCGCCTGCCGCACGCCGAGGAGATAACATTCCGTCCCCGAGTCGACACGATACGGAGGCGGTCGATGTCCCGTTCCGGTACGCGCCCGACCGTGGCCGGCGCGGCGGCGGCCCTGCTGGCCGCCCTGCCGGCCGTAGCCGTGTCCGCCCTCGCCGCGGCCCGTCCGGCCGCACCGGCCGTCTCCGTCGCCCCCACGGCGGGCCCGGTCGTGGCCGGCGCCGCCGTCCCCGCCTGCACCACCCCGCTCGCCCCGGCCCGCCCGGTCACGGCCACCCCGTGGCCCCAGCGGCGGTACGCCCCGGAGCGGCTCACCCCCCTGGCCGACGGTGCCGGGGTGACCGTGGCGGTGATCGACTCAGGGGTCGACCGACGGCATCCGCAGCTGCGCGGTCGAATCCTCGACGGGGCGGACTTCCTCGACCCGGGAGGCGACGGCACCCGCGACTGCGCCGGTCACGGCACCGGCGTGGCCAGCATCATCGTCGCTGCGGAGGAGGCCGGGCTGCCGTTCCACGGGCTGGCGACCGGGACCCGGATCCTGCCGGTCCGGGTCAGCGAGCAGCAGGTGGTCCAGGGGCGGGAGTCGGGGCGTACGGTCAGCGCGACCGACTTCGCCCGGGCGATCCGGTGGGCGGTGGACCACGACGCCGACGTGCTGAACCTCTCCGTGGTGCTGTACGCCGACGATCCGGCCGTCCGCGAGGCGGTCGACTACGCGGTACGGCGCGACGTGGTCGTGGTGGCCGCCGCCGGCAACCTGCACGACAGCGGCGACCCCCGCCCCTACCCCGCGTCGTACGACGGAGTGCTCGGGGTGGGCGCGATCACCGCCGGCGGCGCCCGGGCGGCGTTCTCCCAGACCGGGCCGTACGTCGACGTGGTGGCGCCGGGCAGCGACGTGCTGATGGCCGCTCCCGAGCAGGGGCACCGCCGGGCGGAGGGGACCAGCTACGCCGCCCCGTTCGTGGCGGCGACCGCGGCGCTGGTCCGGCAGTACCGGCCGAGCCTGACCGCGGCGCAGGTGGCGCGCCGGATCATGGACACCGCGGACCCGGCGCCGGGCGGCGACCGGGGCGGGTACGGCGCCGGTGTGCTCAACCCGTACCGGGCGGTCGTCGAGACGGGCGCGCAAGCGGCGACGGCGGCCCGTCCGGCGGCGCTCCCGGCGGACCGGCCCGACCCGGTGGCGCTCGCCCGGCAGGCGCGTCGCGCCGCGGCGCAGGACCGCGCGCTGCTGGTCGCCTCGGTCACCGCCGCCGTGGTGACGCTGCTGGTGCTGCTGGCCGTGGTGCTGCCGCGAGGCGCCCGCCGCGGCTGGCGACCCGCCGGGCCGGCCTGAGCGGGCGGCGGAACCCGACGGTACCGTCGGGCGCCGCCGCCGGGGTGCTCACTGGAACAGGCCGACGTTCCTCTTCTCGGTGTTGAGGTAGTCGGACGCGGAGTCGTCCACCGCGAGCTTGATGTCGCGCAGCACGGCCTGGAGGTCCTGCGACGCGGACCGCCACCGGGCCTGCCGCTGCTCGTACGCCTGCCGGGCCTCACCCGCCCAGCTGCCCACCAGCGGCGCGGCGTCCCGCTCCAGCTGGCCGAGCTGCGAGTCGAGCGTGTTCAGAGCCTTCTGGATGTCCGCGCTGGCCTGCTGCAGCGCGGCGAAGTTGACGACCAGCACACCGTGGTCCATCGGATGCTCCCCTCCCCGGGATCTGGTTACAGCGGCAACTGGATGCCGCGGTTGGTGCCGGCGACCCGGCTGGCCGCCTCGGAGTCCGAGACGTCGTACTGCTGGCCGGCGGTGCGGATCGCCGACGCGGTCTCCCGCAGCGCCCGCTGCAACGCCGCCTGGTCCTGCGACCACTGCTGCTTGACCTGCTCGAAGGAGCGCCCGCCGGCCCCGCGCCAGGCCTGCTGCAGCACCTCCAGCTCGGCCATCAGCCCGCTCAGCATGGTCTGCAGGGACTGGTCCACCTGCTCGAACTTCGCAGCGGTCTGCTGCATCACCGCGGCTTCTGCCTGGGTCTGGGACACCCCGGACGTCACCTCGCCTCCTCGATCGTGGCTGGCCGTCGAAGCATCCACGATGGACGCTCCATACCGGTCACCGCGCTGTGCTCACGGCGTGACGGTCAGCGAAACTCGTCGCTGACGGTAGCCGTCCGATCGCCGTCGTGCTACCCCCTCGTCCTCCCCTGTGGACAACCCCGGACACAGTCGCCGCCTACGATGGGTCACGCCGCCGTCGCGGTGCGATCAGATCGTGGTCCGGCGGCGGCACGGCACCCCACGCGCGGAGCGGGAGGAGACCCGGTGACGGCGAGTACGACCGGAGGTCCGGCCAGGGTGGACCACCACCCGCCGCCGGTCCGGTGGACCCCGGCCGGCCCCCGCGCGGCCAGCGCCGTACGGGCCGGTCAGGTGGCCGCCGCGCAGGTGGCGGTGGCGCTGCCCGTCGCCGCGCTGGGCCGGGGCGTCGGCCCGACCGTGCTCGCCCTCGCCGGCGCCGCGCTGCTGGCCGCCCTGGCCTGGGCGCGCTGGCGCGGCCGGTGGCTCTTCGAGTGGCTGGGCACTGGGGTCGGCTACCTCACCCGACGGCGCGCGCTCGCTCCGGCCGCCGGTCCGCAGGCGCTGTTGGAGCTGGTCCTGCCGGGCGCCACGCTGCGCACCGTGGAGCTGGCCGGCGGCCCGGTCGCCGCCGTCGACGACGCCGCCGGGCTGACCGCGCTGCTCGACCTGGGGGACCCTGGCGACCTGCTCGGCGACGGCCCTCGGGCGCTGCCGGCGCCGGCCACGCTGCTGCCACCCGGCGCGCCCGAGCAGCCGCCGGTGCGGGTCCAGCTGCTGCTGCACGCCTCGCCGGCGGTGGCCGGCGGCACGGCGGGCACGTCCTACCGGCAGTTGACCGAGGGACGACTGCCCGGGCAGGAGCGGGCCCTGCTCGCCGTCCGGGTGCTGCGGGTGGACGGCTGGTCCGACGAGGAGCTGCGCCGGGCCCTCTCCGGCACGGTGCGACGGATCGTCCGCCGGCTCGGCTCGACCACCACCCGGCCGCTCGGCGCGCCCGCCGCGCTGCGCGTACTCGGGGAACTGGCCCACCACGACGGCGACCAGCCGACCCGGGAGAGCTGGCAGCTGGTGCGCTCCGGCGGCCTGGCACAGGCCGCCTTCCGGCTGCGGCGCTGGCCCGACCCGCGCGCCGACCTGGGCCGGCGGTTGGTGCCGAGACTGCTGGCGCTGCCCGCGACGGCCACCACCGTGTCGCTCTGCGCCGGCCCGCGCGTCGGTGCCGACTCCGCGCCGGTCCCGGTCGAGGCGACGGTACGGCTCAGCGCCTGGAGCGTCGCCGAGCTGGATGCCGCGGCGCAGGGGCTGCGCCGGCTCGTCGCCGACGCCGGTGGCGAGGTGGTTCGCCTGGACGGGGCGCAGCTCGACGGCCTGGCCGCCACCCTGCCCCTGGCGGTGGCCGGCGTCCCCGCGGTCGACGGTCCGGAACAGTTGGAGCTGACCCTCGGCGACGCCGGGCTGATGGTGGGCGCGAATCGGCACGGTGGCGCGGTCACCGTCCGGCTCTTCCGCGCGGAGGGCACCCGGCTGGCGCTGGTGGGCGGGGTGCGGGCGGCGCAGCTGCTGGTGCTGCGGGCGATGGCACTGGGCGCCGTGGTGGTGGTGCGCACCGGGCGGCCACGCGAATGGGAACCGTTCGTCCGGGGTGTCGGCGGCGCCGTCGCGGTGGTCCCGCCGGGCCGCTCGGTGGCCCGGGCGGCCGGCTCGCCGCTGCGCCCGTTGCTCCTGGTGGCGGATGCCGGCACGGCGCCGGCCGAATCGACGCCGGGCGCGGCCTGGTCGGCCACGCTGGTGGTCCGCGACGAGCTGACACCGGCCGACCTGGACGCCCTGGGCCGGGCCGACCTGGCGGTGCTGCAACCGCTGGACCCGGCGGAGGCGACGCTGGCCGGTGCCGCCCTGGGTCTGGGCGGGTCGGCGGAGTGGCTGACCCGGATCCGGGAGGACATGGTGGCGGTGGTGAACCGGCGGGCGCTGCGTTGGGCCCTGCTCTCCCCGACTCCGATCGAGTCGCAGTTGATCGGACGGCCGGGTCGGCGCTGACCCGGCCCGGCGGAGGGTTCCCCGGGTGGATCTCCCGTGGCACGATGCGCGCCATGGGTTTCTTGAAGGGCCTTCTGATCCGGCTGGGCTCCACGGCGGTGGCCTTCTGGCTGGCGACACTGCTGATCCCCGGCATCTCGCTGAATTCCGACTCGGCCGTCGAGACGGTCACCACGCTGGTGCTGGTCGCGGTGATCTTCGGCGTGGTCAACGCGGTGCTCCAGCCGATCATCAAGTCCGTGGGCTGCGGTTTCTACCTGCTGACCCTGGGGCTGATCGCGCTGGTGGTCAACGGCCTGCTCTTCCTGCTCACCAGCTGGATCGCCGACCAGGCCGGGCTGCCCTTCCATGTGGACAGCTTCTGGCCGGAGGCGGTGCTCGGCGCGCTCTTCGTCGGCATCGTGACCTGGATCCTCGGCGCCATCCTCGACCGCGACTGACCTTCGTCAGCACGGCCGGGTGCGGCCCGGTGACGGCGCGCAGCGGCGGGCGTGCGGCGGCCAGCAGGCGGGAATTGGCTGGCGCGCCGTCCCCGCGTGCCCGCTAGCGTCGGAGCGGTGTTCACTCTGACCCGCGCCGACGGCTACCGACTCAGCACCGATCCCGACCAACTCGACCTGGGGCTGGTGCACCACTGGCTCTCCACCGACGCGTACTGGGCGCTGGGGCGGGACCGGGAGACGGTGGCCCGCGCCTTCGCCGGTTCGATCGGGTACGCCGTGCACCGGGTCGCGGACGACCGGCAGGTGGCGGTCGCCCGGGTGGTCACCGACGGGGCGACCTTCGGCTGGCTCTGCGACGTCTACGTGGCGCGGGAGGAGCGGGGCCGGGGGCTGGGCAGCTGGCTGGCCGAGGCGGTCCGTGACCACCTGGCGGGGCTCGGCGTACGCCGGATCCTGCTGGCCACCATGGATGCCCACGGGGTGTACGCGAAGCTCGGCTTCACCGAGGTGCCGCCGGGCCGGTTCATGGAGCTGGACCAGCGCGAACAACCGGTGAGGCCGGTCACCGGAAAGGAACACGGCACCACTTCGCCCCTTACGGTGGAGGGGTGAACCAGATCCGGCTCGGCTACCTCTACGGCCTCGGGGCGTACCTGCTCTGGGGCTTCTTCCCGATCTACCTGAAGCTGCTCCGGCCGGCCGGGCCGATCGAGATCCTGGCGCACCGGATCGTCTGGTCGGTGGTCTTCGTGGCGCTGCTGCTCGCCGCGCTGCGCAACGTCGGGTTCCTGCGGGCGCTGGCCCGCCGGCCCCGGACGCTGGCCGGCATCGGCGTCGCCGCGGCGCTGATCGCGGTCAACTGGGGCACCTACATCTACGGCGTGAACTCCGACCGGGTGGTGGAGACCGCGCTCGGCTACTTCATCAACCCGCTGGTCTCGGTGCTGCTCGGCGTCTTCGTGCTGCGCGAGCGGCTGCGCCCGGCGCAGTGGGCCGCGCTGGGCGTCGGCGCGGCGGCCGTCGCGGTGCTCACCGTCGACTACGGCCGGCTGCCCTACCTGGCGCTGACCCTGGCGTTCAGCTTCGCCGGGTACGGGCTGGTGAAGAAGCGACTCGGACTGCCCGCCGCGGAGGGGCTCTTCGTCGAGTCGGCGGTGCTGGCGCTGCCCGCCCTGGCCTACCTGGGCTGGCTGGCCCGCCGGGGCGAGTCGACGTTCGGGCACGTCTCGGCCGGGCACACCGCGCTGCTGGTGCTGGCCGGCGCGGCCACCGCGATTCCGCTGCTGCTCTTCGCCGGCGCGGCCAACCGGCTGCCGCTGTCGGCGCTCGGCATGTTGCAGTACCTCGCCCCGATCCTCCAGCTCGGCTGCGGCGTGCTGATCTTCCACGAGCCGATGCCGCCGGCCCGGCTGGCCGGCTTCGCCCTGGTCTGGGTCGCGCTGATCGTGTTCACCGTCGACGCGCTGCGGCACACCCGCCGTACCCGGGCCGCCGCCCGCATCGCGGAACCGGTCACCGCCACCCGGTGACCGGTGCGTCAGCCGACGTCGTAGCCCAGCACGACGGTGCCGTCGGCGCGGAGCAGTTCCAGCCGGACCAGTTCCGCGTCGGTGAACCGGGTCCCGCCGGTGAGCCGGACGTCGTCGCCGGGCGCGGCCAGCCAGGAGCCGATCTGCTCCGTCGCGCCGTCCGGGCCGTGCGCCACCAGCCGGAAGGCGTACGCCTTGTGGTAGCCGGACGTCGCGTCGTACCCGCAGTGCATGGTGACCTGGGTGCCCCAGTCGGTGCCGGTCAGGCCGATCTCGGCGTGCACCGGCGCCTTCGCCGCCACCGGCTGCATGGCGACCATCCGGACGGCCTGAACCGTCGGCCCGGGCGGCGCGGCGGGGCGCAGCGCGCTGGTCGCGCCGACCCCCACCACCAGGGCGAGCGCGGCGGCGGCCAGGCCGGTCAGCGCGTACCGGCGGCGGGTGCGGGACCGCTCGCGGCGCCGGCGGGCCCGCGCGGCGTCGAGCAGCGCGGGCACCCGGGTGGTCTCCGGCGGCGGCGGGAGGAACTCGTCCAGCGCGGCCGGGTCGAGCCGGCCGAGCAGCCCGGGCAGCACGGCGATCTCGGCGACCGCCTCCCGGCAGGCCGCGCAGCCGGCCAGGTGCCGCTCGTAGGCGGCGCGGTCGGCGGGGGCCAGGGCGCCCAGCACGTACGCGCCGTCGTCGTGCGCGAACTCGCAGCGGGTCATCCGGTCACCCCCATCTCGGCCAGGACCAACCGTAGTGAGCGGAGTGCGTAGTGGGTGCGGGACTTGACCGTCCCGGGCGGCACGCCCAGCCGGGCGGCGGCCTCGGCCACCGAACGGCCCTGGTAGAAGCACTCCACCAGCACCTCCCGGTGGGTCGGGCTCAGCCGGTTCAACGCCTCGGCGACGGTCCACGCCTCCACCGCGCGCTCCGCTTCGTCGACCGCCTCGGGCGGCTCGGGCAACTCGTCGGTGAACACCTCACCGACCCGGGTGGACCGTCGACGCCAGGCGTCGATGGCGAGGTTCCGCGCGGTGGTGAAGAGCCAGGCGCGGACCGAGCCGCGCCGCGGGTCCAGCGACTCCGGATGGCGCCAGGCCCGCAACAGGGTCTCCTGCACCAGGTCCTCGGCCCGCGTCCGGTCGCCGTTGACCAGCCGCAGCGCATGCGCGTACAGCGCCTCCGCGTGCTCGTCGTGCAGCGCGCGCAGCAGTTGGGCGTCGTGGTCGCTGATGGTGATCCCCTCGCTCTCCGGCGCGTCGGGGCGATGTGTGTCCGCTCGTGAATACGCGCGGTGACCCGGATCGGTTCACCGGTGACCGCTGTTCACGTCGGCGCCATCGGTGCGGCGACCACGCGGGCCGGCGCGCCGCGTCGTGGCGGGTCAGGCGTCGGCGGCGATGCCGTCGGCGACCGCGCGCGCGACGGTGAGCAGCTTGGCCCGGACCACCCGGGCGGAGGTCATCATCTCGCTGGCCGGCAGCGCGCAGGCCAGCACCACCCGGCGTTCCATGTCCTTGTCGGGCGTGACCAGCACGGAGGCGCAGGCCACCCCCTGCCGGAACTGGCCCAGCTCGAGCTGCATGCCGCGCCGGTCCCCGGCGGCCAGGTCGGCCTCGAACGCCTCGGTGCTGGTCAGCGTGGCGGTGGTGAACGGGCGCATGCCGTACTCGCGCAGGTAGCGGAAGCGCTGCTCAGCGGTGAGGGTGGCCAGCAGCGACTTGCCGAGGGCGGTGGCGTGCGCCCCCTCGTCGAAGCCGGGGACCAGATCCTCCAGGTACGGCGAGCGGGGCCCTTCGGCGACCGCGGTGACCGCCACCTGGCCGCCGACGAAGCGGCCGAGGTAGTGGCTCCAGCCGGTGTCGACGGCGGCGCGGCGCAGCGTCTCCCCGACGGCGGGCGGCCCGCGGAACGCCGTCACCAGCTCCCGGTAACGGTCGGCGACCTCCAGCCCCACGATGTAGGTGCCGTCCTCGCGACGGATCACGTAGCCCTCGTAGGCCAGCGTACGCACCAGGTGGTAGGTGGTCGCCACGGTCAGTTCGCAGCGCCGGGCGATCTGCTTGACGGTCAGTCCCTTGGGGGCGCGACCGACCGACTCGAGCACGCGTAGCGCGCGGGAGACGCTCCGGATCAGGTCCGAAGGCTCCGCCAGGGGGTCGCGCACAACCACCTCCGCAGCCGGGGGACTTACACCATATGAAAAAAGACCTCGGGACGGAACGCCCGTTCGGGTCGAGGATCTCAAAAGACCCCGTACCCGGCGTGTACCGGTCTGACACGCCGAGTTGTCGGCTAGCGGACTCGCGTAGGTTGGCCTGACCATGACCGACACCGCGCTCATCCCCGCACCGAGCCGTCCGGCCGTGAGCCCCCTGCGGGCCGGTTCCGGGGCGGTCGCCACCACCATCGCCTGCGTGCTGCCCGTGTTCCTGGTCGGCGGGCTGGCCGTGCAGATGGGCGACGACCTCCGCTTCTCCCCCGCCGGGCTGGGCCTGGCCGTCTCCCTCTACTTCGGCGTCAGCGCGCTGGCCTCGGTGCCGTCCGGCCGGCTGGTCGAGCGGTACGGCCCGGCGGTGGTGGCCCGGGTGGGCATCCTGCTCGCCGCCGGCTGCCTGCTCGCCATCGCGGGACTGGCCCGGTCGTACCCGGTGCTGGTCGCCCTGCTGGGGCTGAGCGCGGCGGCGAACGCCCTCGGCCAGCTCGCCAGCAACTCGGCGCTGGCCCGGCACGTCCCGGCCCGGCGGCAGGGGCTGTCGTTCGGCGTGAAGCAGTCCGCCATCCCGGTCTCCACCCTGCTGGCCGGGGTGGCGGTGCCGGCCATCGCGCTGACCGCGGGCTGGCGCTGGGCCTTCGTGGCCGGTGCGGTGGCGGCGCTGGCCGCGCTGCCCGCCGTACCCCCGGGGGAGGCCGGTCGGGCCGGCCGGGCCGCCCCGGCCCGCGCGGGGCGGGCCACCACGGCCCTGGTGGTGATCGGGCTGGCCGCGACGCTGGCGGCGGCTGCGGCCAACGCCCTGGGCACCTTCCTGGTGGACTCGTCGGTGACCCGCGGGCTCGCCCCGGGACTGGCCGGCCTCACCCTGACGCTGGGCAGTGTGGTCTGCGTGACCGCCCGGATCTGCGCCGGCTGGCTGGCCGACCGCCGGGAGGGCGGCCACGTCGCGCTGATCGCCGGGATGCTGGTGGTCGGGGCGGCCGGCCTGGCGCTGCTCGCCCTGGCCGGCACGGCGTCGCTGGTGGCCGGCGTGGTGCTCGGCTTCGGGCTGGGCTGGGCCTGGCCCGGGCTGATGAACTTCGCGGTGGTCCAGCTGCACCCGCAGGCCCCGGCCGCCGCCACCTCGATCACGCAGACCGGGGTGTACGCGGGCGGCTGCGTCGGCCCGCTCGGCCTGGGCGCCGCCGCCGCCAGCCTCGGCTATCCGGCGATGTGGTCGATCGCGGCGGTCGCCATGCTCGCCGCCGCCGCCCTCATGCTCACGGGCAGCCGGATGCTGACCCGGCCCGCCCCCTGACGCCACGCCTGGCACCGGCGCGCGTCGCGGCGCGCCCGGGGGGCGTCAGCTGGTGCGGTCGGCGATGTAGTCGCAGAGGGATTCGAGGGCGCGGCGGGCCGGGCCCTGCGGGAGCGGGGCGAGCTGGGCCCTCGCGTCCTCGGCGTAGCTGCGGACGGTCTCCCGCGCGCGCTTGAGCGCCGGGGACTCGCGGAGCAGGGTGAGCGCCTCGGCGTGCAGCGCGTCGTCGACCAGCGGGCCGGTGGCCAGGATCTCCCGCAACCGCACCGAGGCGGCGTCCGAGTCGTCCGCCGCCCGGGCGTAGAGCACCGGCAGGGTGGGCACGCCCTCCCGCAGGTCGGTACCGGGGGTCTTACCGGACTGCACCGACTCGCTGGCGATGTCGAGCAGGTCGTCGGAGAGCTGGAAGGCCACCCCGATGGTCTCGCCGTAGCCCGCCAGGGCCTCGGTGTGCTCCGGCGTGGCGCCACTGAACAGACCGCCGAAGCGGGCGGAGGTGGCGATCAGCGAACCGGTCTTCTCGGCGATGACGTGCAGGTAGTGGTCGACCGGGTCCTGGTCGGCGCGCGGGCCGACCGTCTCGGCGATCTGACCGTGCACCAGCCGGGCGAAGGTGCGCGCCTGGAGCCGTACCGCCTCGGTGCCGAGTTCGGCGGAGATGTCCGCGGCGCGGGCGAAGAGGTAGTCGCCGACCAGGATGGCCACCGAGTTGGTCCAGCGGGAATTGGCGCTCGGGGCGCCCCGCCGCACGGCGGCCTCGTCCATCACGTCGTCGTGGTAGAGGGTGGCCAGGTGGGTGAGCTCCATCACCACCGCGGCCGGGACGACCTCCGCCCGCTCCGGGTCGCCGAACTGGGCGCCCAGCGCCACCAGCAGTGGCCGGAACCGCTTGCCGCCGGCCTCGACCAGGTGGCGGGCGGCCTCGGTGACGAACGGGTCGGCGCTGGCCACACTGGCCCGCAGCTCGGTCTCGACGCCGCCGAGCAGACGCAGCACGGAGGCCTCGACCCGCGGATCGGCGAGGTGCACGCCGAGCGCGCCGACCTGACTCGTGCCCGCCCGGCTCCGACGACCACCGGAGCCGACGGCATCTGAACGCTCGCCCGCCGGAATCACCACACCATCAACCATGCCACACCCGTTCGACCTGCTCCGGGGCGGGGATACGGCCGCGGGGCCGGCGCGCACCGCGCACCGGCCCCGCGAGCCACCCGAAGTGGATCATCGTACGAACGTGGCGGCGTCGTTCGCCAGGTCCAGCAGCGGCTCCGGCGCCACGCCCAGAATCAGCGTGGCGGCCACCCCGATCATCAGCGCGGTCGCGGTCAGCCCGCCCGGGACCGTCACGGTCGGCGTGGACTCGCCCGGCTCGGAGAGCCACATCATCACCACGACCCGCAGGTACGGGAAGGCCAGCACCATGCTGGTCAGCACGCCGGCCACCACCAGCCAGACGTGCCCGCTCTCCAGCGCCGGGCCGAAGACGGCGAACTTGCTGGTGAAGCCGCTGGTCAGCGGGATGCCGGCGAAGGCCAGCAGGATGAAGGTGAAGATCGCGGCGTAGAACGGCGAGCGGCGGCCCAGCCCGGCCCAGCGGGACAGGTGGCCGGCCTCGCCGTCGGCGTCTCGGACCAGGGTGACCACGGCGAACGCGGCGAGCACCGAGAAGCCGTACGCGGCCAGGTAGAACATCGTGCCGGAGACGCCCCGGCCGGTCGGTGCGAGCACCCCCACCAGCAGGTAGCCGGCGTTGGCGATCGACGAGTACGCCAGCAGCCGCTTGATGTCGGTCTGGGTGACCGCCAGCACCGCGCCGACCAGCATGGTCAGCACCGCCACCGCGCCCAGCACCGGGGTGAAGTCCCAGGCGGCCTGGGCGAACGCCACGTGGAACACCCGCAGCAGCGCGCCGAACGCGGCGACCTTGGTGCAGGCCGCCATGAAGGCGGTGACCGGCGTCGGGGCGCCCTGGTAGACGTCCGGGGTCCAGACGTGGAACGGCGCCGCGGCGGCCTTGAAGAGCAGGCCGATGGCGAGCAGCGCCATGCCGGCGAAGAGCAGCACCGGGCTGGCCGGCGACTCGCTCACCGCGGCGTGCACGGTGGCGAAGTCGACGCCGGCCGACCGGCCGGGCATGCCGCCGGTGAACCCGTAGATCAGCGCCACCCCGAACAGGAAGAACGCCGACGAGTACGCCCCGAGCAGGAAGTACTTCATCGCCGCCTCCTGGCTCAGCAGTCGCCGGCGACGGGCCAGCGCGCAGAGCAGGTAGAGCGGCAGCGAGAAGACCTCGAGCGCGATGAACATGGTCAGCAGGTCGTTCGCCGCCACGAAGATCAGCATGCCGCCGATCGCGAAGGTGGTCAGCGGGTACACCTCGGTGGCGCCGTTGCTCCCCTCGGCCTGCCGCCGGTCGTCGGCCGACTCGGCGGTGAGCGCGGCCTGGGCCACGAACGCGCCGCCGCGCTCCACCGAGCGCTCACCGATCAGCAGCAGCGCCATCGCGGCGAGCACCAGGATGGCGCCCTGGAGGAAGAGCGTGGGGCCGTCCACGGCGATCGCGCCGCCGGCCGTGATCAGCCGGTCGTCGGCGTGCAGCACCACCATCACCAGCGCGCCGAGCACCGCCAGCAGGGCCAGCGTGAGCTGCACCAGGTGCCGGTGGCGGCGCGGCACGAAGGCCTCCACCAGCACGCCGAGCAGGGCCACCGTGAGCATGATCAGGATCGGAGCGAGCGCCGCGTAGTCGATCGACGGCAACTTGAGCTCGGTCATTTTGCGGCCTCCTGGACGCTGCCGACCGTCGGGGCGGGATCGGTCCGGCCGACGTCGTTCATGGTCGCCTGCACGGCGGGGTTGATGACGTCGGTGACCGGCTTGGGATAGAAGCCGAGCAGCACGATCAGGGCGATCAGCGGGGCGACCACTGCCTTCTCCCGGAGGCTGAGGTCCCGGCGCATCCCCTCGACCTCGGCCAGCTCCGGGTTGAGCGTCCCCTGGGTGGTGCGCTGCACCATCCAGAGCACGTACGCGGCGGCCAGGATGATGCCCACGGTGGCGATCACCGCGACCGGCTTGTTCACCGTGAACGTGCCGATCAGCACCAGGAACTCGGAGACGAACGGCGCGGTGCCGGGCAGCGCCAGGGACGCCAGACCGGCGAAGAAGAGCACCCCGGCCAGCAGTGGCACCAGCTTGCCGGCGCCGCCGAAGTCCCGGATCATCGCCGAGCCGCGGCGGGCGATCAGCATGCCCACCACCAGGAAGAGCAGGCCGGTGGCGAGCCCGTGGTTGAGCATGTAGAGCACCGCGCCGGTGCCGGCCTGGGTGGTGAAGGCGAAGATGCCGACCCCGATGAAGCCGAAGTGCGCGATCGAGGTGTACGACACCAGCCGCTTCAGGTCGGACTGGCCGACCGCCAGCAGCGCCGCGTAGATGATGCCGATGACGCCGAGCGCGAGCGCCCACGGGGCGAACCAGCGGGACGCCTCGGGGAACAGCGGCAGGCAGTAGCGCAGGATGCCGAAGGTGCCGACCTTGTCCAGCACGCCGACCAGCAGCGCGGCGGCCCCGGCCGGCGCGGCGCCACCGGCGTCCGGCAGCCAGGTGTGGAACGGGAAGAACGGCGCCTTGATCGCGAAGGCGAGGAAGAAGCCGAGGAAGAGCCAGCGGCCGGTGCCGGTGGAGATGTCCACCTGGGTCAGTGCCTGCCAGTCGAAGGTCTTCCCGCCGACCACCCAGAGGCCGATCACCGCGGCGAGCATGAACAGGCCGCCGACCAGCGAGTAGAGGAAGAACTTCACCGCCGCGTACTGCCGCTGGTGGCCGCCGTAGCTGCCGATCAGGAAGTACATCGGCACCAGCATGACCTCGAAGAACACGTAGAACAGGAAGACGTCGGCGGCGGCGAAGACGCCGATCATCGTGGACTCGAGGATGAGCAGCAGGGCGAAGTAGACCGGCACGGACCGCCTCGACGCCTCCGCGTCGTGCCAGGACGCCAGGATCACCAGCGGCACCAGGATCGCGATCAGCATCAGCATGACCAGCGCGATGCCGTCGGCGGCGAAGGTGAAGCTGACCCCCCAGGTCGGGATCCACGGGTACGACTCCCGGAACTGGAGCCGGTCGCCGTCCGCCTGGAACGCGAACCACATGACCACGGAGAGCGCCAGCACCAGCAGCGACCAGCCGAAGGCCACCTGCTTGGCCAGGTCGGGCCGGCGGCGCGGCAGGAGGGCCACGACCAGGGCGCCGACCAGCGGTGCCACGGTCAGCACCGAGAGGAACGGGAAGTTGGACATTATGCGGCCTTACCTCCGTCGTCACTGCGTGGTCCGCCGGCGGCGGCCGGGAAGAGGTCGATCACGCCAGCCACCCCGCCTGCACGGCCAGGAACGCCGCCACCACGAGCAGCGCGCCGGTGAGGATGGACGTCGCGTACGACCGGACGAAGCCGGTCTGCAGCCGCCGGAGCCGACCCGAGCCGCCCCCGACCGCCGCGGCGAGACCGTTGACCAGCCCGTCGATGCCCCGGTTGTCGAGGAAGACCAGCGCCCGGGTGAGGAAGATGCCCGGCTTCTCGAAGACCGCCTCGTTGAAGGCGTCCGTGTAGAGGTTGCGCCGGGCGGCGGTGACCAGGACCCCGGCCGGCTGCGGCTCGGTGGCGGTGCCGTTGCGGAACAGCGCCCAGGCCAGCCCGACACCGAGCACGGTGACCAGCAGCGAGAGCGCGGTGATCAGCCAGTGCGCCAGGACCGGGCTGTGCTCCGCCTTCTCGCCGCCGAGGCCGGCGGTGGCGGTCAGCCAGTCCGGCACCGAGGTGGCGAGCAGGAAGCCGGCGCCGACCGAACCGATCGCCAGCAGGATCAGCGGGATCGTCATCAGCTTCGGCGACTCGTGCGGGTGCTCGATCTCCTCGGTCCAGCGCTTGGGGCCGTGGAAGGTGAGCACGAAGAGCCGGGTCATGTAGAAGGCGGTCAGCCCGGCGCCGAGCAGCGCGGCGCCGCCGAAGAGCCAGGCCGTCCAGCCCTCCCGCTCGAAGGCGGCCACGATGATCGGCTCCTTGGAGAAGAAGCCGGAGAACGGCCACATGCCGATGATGGCGAGCCAGCCCATCATGAAGGTGATCCAGGTGATCTTCATGTACTTCGACAGCCCGCCGAAGCGGCGGATGTCCACCTGGTCGTTCATGCCGTGCATGACCGAACCGGCACCGAGGAACATGTTGGCCTTGAAGAAGCCGTGCGCCAGCAGGTGGATGATCGCCAGCGCGTACGCGCCGCCGCCCAGGCCGACGCCGAGGAACATGTAGCCGATCTGGCTCACCGTCGACCAGGCCAGCACCCGCTTGATGTCGTCCTTGGCCGCGCCGATGATGCAGCCCATCAGCAGGGTCAGCGCGCCGACGCTCACCACGACCAGTTGGAGCGTGGAGTTGGCCGAGAAGATCGGGTTGGACCGGGCGATCAGGTAGACGCCCGCGGTGACCATGGTGGCGGCGTGGATGAGCGCCGACACCGGGGTCGGGCCCTCCATCGCGTCCGGCAGCCAGGCCTGGAGTGGGAACTGACCGGACTTGCCGGCCGCGCCGAGCAGCAGCAGCAGGCCCAGCGCCAGCACGGTGCCGCCGGCCAGCGCGCCGACGCCGTTGAAGACCTCGTCGTACTGGGTGGTGCCGAGGGTGGCGAACATGATGAAGATGCCGATGGCCAGGCCGGCGTCGCCGACCCGGTTCATCAGGAACGCCTTCTTGCCCGCGGTGGCCGCGCTCGGCCGCCCGTACCAGAAGGAGATCAGCAGGTACGACGCCAGACCGACGCCCTCCCAGCCGAAGTAGAGCATCACGTAGTTGTTGCCGAGCACCAGCAGCAGCATCGCGGCGACGAAGAGGTTGAAGTAGGCGAAGAACCGTCGCCGGCCCTCGTCGTGCGCCATGTACTCGACCGCGTAGAGGTGGATCAGGAAACCCACCCCGGTGATCAGCAGCACGAAGACCGCGGCCAGCGGGTCGAAGAGCAGACCGAAGTCCACCTTCAGGCCGCCGACCGTGATGAAGTCCCAGAGGCTCAGCTCGACCGACTTGTTCTCGAGCCCGCGCAGCTGGAAGAAGGAGCTGAGCCCCAGCACGAACGCGGCGCCGATGGCCGCCACCCCGAGCCAGTGCCCCCAGCGGTCGGCCCGCCGGCCGAGCAGCAGCAGGATCGCCGCGCTGACCAGCGGGATGGCCACCAGCAGCCAGACGCTGCTCAGCAGGCCGCCAGCCGGAGCGTAGGCGACGGTGCCGGCCGGCTCTGCCTGGGCGTACGTCAGAATCTCATCCACCGCAGGGCCCCTCAGTACTTCAGCAGGTTGGCGTCGTCGACGCTCGCGGAGCGCCGGGTCCGGAAGATCGACATGATGATCGCGAGCCCGACCACGACCTCGGCCGCGGCCACCACCATCACGAAGAACGCCATGATCTGGCCGTTGAGGTCACCGTTGATCCGGCTGAAGGTGACCAGCGTCAGGTTGGCCGCGTTGAGCATCAGCTCGACGCACATGAACAGCACGATCGCGTTGCGCCGGACGAGCACGCCGACGGCACCGATGGTGAAGAGCACGGCGGCGAGGATCAGGTAGTAGTCCGGCGTCATTTGTCCGTCCCCTTCAGCGTGGTCTCCTCGGCGGTCAGCTCCCGCTGCGGAAGGATCGCCGGGGTGCTGCGGTCGGTCAGCCGGCCGTCGGGCAGGCGGGCCGGGGTGGCCACCGAGGAGGAGGTGGCGAAGACACCCGGGCCGGGCTTCGGGCCGGGGTAGTTGCCGGGGCGGAACCGGGCCTTCATCGTGGCGACCTGATCCATTCGGTCCTCCTTGCGCCGCTCCACGTGCGCCAGCACCATCGCGCCGACGGCCGCCGTGATCAGCAGCGCGGAGGTCAGCTCGAAGGCGAAGACGTACTTGGTGAAGAGCAGCCGGGCGATGCCCTGCACGTTCCCCTCCGCGTTGGCCTGTTCCAGGCCCACCGCGGTGACGCCCTTGAGGGCCCGGTAGAGGCCGGTGCCGATCAGGCCGGCGAAGCCGAGGCCGAGCACCACCGCGGCGACCCGCTGGCCGCGCAGCGTCTCGATCAGCGAGTCGGAGGCGTCCCGACCGACCAGCATCAGCACGAAGAGGAAGAGCATCATGATCGCGCCGGTGTAGACGATGATCTGCACCATGCCGATGAACGGCCCCGCCTGGAGCACGTAGAACACGCCCAGGCAGAGCATGGTCAGCACCAGCCAGAGCGCGGAGTGCACCGCGTTGCGGGCCCACACCATGCCGATCGCGCCGATCAACGCGAGCGGGGCGAGGATCCAGAAGGTGACCTGCTCACCCCCGGACACCTGGCCCGCCGCGGCGAGCACCGTCTGGGTGGTCATGCCGTGCCCTCCTTGCCCTGGCCTGCCGACCCGTTGGTCGCCTCGGCCCGCTGGGCCGCCTGCTCGGCACCGGGGAAGGTCACCCCGGGGTGCTGGTCGACCTGGTACCGGCCGGGGTTGTTGGCCGAGTGCTCGGCGCCGGCCGAGGTGCCCGGGTTGGTCAGCGCGCCGACGTAGTAGTCCTTCTCGCTGTCGCCCAGTCGCATCGGGTGCGGCGGCTGCTCCATCCCCTGCAGCAGCGGCGCGAGCAGCTGCTCCTTGGTGAAGATCAGGTCCTGCCGGTTGTCCCGGGCCAGCTCGTACTCGTTGCTCATGGTGAGCGAGCGGGTCGGGCAGGCCTCGATGCAGAGCCCGCAGAAGATGCACCGGGCGTAGTTGATCTGGTAGATGCTGGCGTACCGCTCACCCGGCGAGAAGCGCTGCTCGTCGGTGTTGTCGCCGCCCTCGACGTAGATCGCGTCCGCCGGGCAGGCCCAGGCGCACAGCTCGCAGCCGATGCACTTCTCCAGGCCGTCCGGGTGCCGGTTCAGGATGTGCCGCCCGTGGTAGCGCGGCGCCGAGACCGGCGGCTTGAACGGGTAGTCGGTGGTGACGACCTTCCTGAACATGTGCGAGAAGGTGACACCGAAGCCCTTGAACGTTCCGGTGATCGCGCCCACGTCACACCTCCCTGGAGTCGGAGCCGGTGGCGATGTTGGCCGGCTCCCGCTCGGCGACCACGCGCTTGGTGCGCGGGCTCGGTGGTACCTGAAGATCCAGCGGCGGCAGCGGGAAGCTGCCGTACGGCCGGTTGTTGGCCTGTTCCTGCAGGGACGGCTTCGGCTCCGGCTTCCGGCTCGGCCAGAAGACCGTGGCCAGCAGCAGCACCCCCGCGCCGATGGCGGTGGCGAGCAGCCGGTCCCGCGACTGCCAGTCCTCGATGGAGCGCAGCCCGGCGAGGACCAGGATCCAGACCAGGTTGATCGGGAGCAGGACCTTCCAACCGAACCGCATGAACTGGTCGTAGCGGAGCCGGGGCAGGGTGCCCCGGAGCCAGACGAAGACGAAGACCAGGATCAGCACCTTGCCGAAGAACCAGAGCATCGGCCACCAGCCGGAGTTGGCGCCGGCCCAGAAGGTGGTGATCGGCGCGGGCGCCCGCCAGCCGCCGAGGAAGAGCGTCGTGGTGACCGCGGACATGGTCACCATCGAGACGTACTCGGAGAGCATGAAGAGCGCGAACTTCAGCGAGCTGTACTCGGTCATGAAGCCCGCGACCAGCTCCGACTCGGCCTCCGGGAGGTCGAACGGCGCCCGGTTGGTCTCACCGACGGTGGCGATGAAGAAGATGATGAAGCTGGGCAGCAGCAGGATCGCGTACCAGCCGGGCGCCGGGATCTCCGCGCCGCCGATGCTGAGCTGGGTGCCGTTCGCCTGCGCGGCGACGATCCCGCTGGTGGACATCGTCCCGGCGGTCATGAACACCGCCACGATGCTCAGCCCCATCGCGACCTCGTACGAGATCATCTGGGCGCTGGAGCGGAGACCGCCGAGCAGCGGGTAGGTCGAGCCGGAGGCCCAACCGCCCAGCACGATGCCGTAGATGCCCATCGACGAGCAGGCCAGCAGCACCAGCACCGCCACCGACACGTCGGTGACCTGCAACGGGGTGTGGTGGCCGAAGATGCTGACCATCGGGCCGAACGGCACCACCGACAGGGCGGTCACCGCGCAGATCACCGAGATGGTCGGCGCGAAGAAGTAGACGACCTTGTCCGCGGCCCGCGGCAGGATGTCCTCCTTGAAGGCCATCTTCAGGCCGTCGGCGAGGGTCTGCAGCAGGCCGAACGGGCCCACCTGGTTGGGGCCGGGCCGGACCTGCATGTAGCCGACGACCCGCCGCTCGAACCAGACGCCGAGCAGCGTGGCCAGCAGGCCGAAGGCGAAGGCGAAGACGATCTTGCCGAGGACCAGCCACCAGGGGTCCTTGCCGAAGTCGGCCAGCGTCGGGTCCTGCGCGAGGAGGACGTTCACCGTGCCCACCTTTCGTTCGGGACTGCGGGGCTCACTCGCTGCGCTCGTTCACTCCTCGCCCTCACTGGTTACCCCCGGCGTTGAGGAGGGGACCCGGGCGCCCGGCCTCGTCCGCCGCGACCCGACCGGCCGGAATGGCCGCGGTCGGGGCGGGAACGGAGATCCGCACGACCGTGCCGGACGCGGCCCCGAGGCTGCGCCGGACGGTCGAGCCGGGTGAATTGGTCGGCAGCCAGACGACCCCGTCCGGCATCTCGGTGATCTCGGCCGGCAGGGTCAGCGCCCCCCGGTCGGTGCCCACCGTGACCGGGTCGCCGTCGGCGACACCGATCGCGTCGGCGGTGCCCTTCGCCAGCCGGACCACCGGCGGGCGGGCGGTGCCGGCGAGGTGCTCGTCGCCGTCGGTGAGGCTGCCCAGGTCGATCAGCTGGTGCCAGGTGGCCAGTACCGCCTCGCCGGGCCCGGGCTGCCGGACGGAGGCCGGCTCCACCGTGGGGACGGCCGGTCGATCCACCCGGGTCGGCGGCAGGCCACCCAGCTCGCGCCGGATGCTCGGCACGTCACCGGTGCCGAGGCGGACGTCGAGCTGCGCGGCGAGCGCGTCGAGCACCCGACCGTCGGTCATCGCGACGGTGTTCAGCACCGCCTCGAAGGTACGCAGCCGGCCCTCCCAGTCCAGGAAGCTGCCGGCCTTCTCGACCACGGGGGCGACCGGGAGGACGACGTCCGCCCGGCGGGCCACCGCCGAGTTGCGCAGCTCCAGGCTGACCAGGAACGGCACCGCGTCCAGGGCCTCCTCGGCCAGCCGCGGGTCGGCCAGGTCGGCCGGGTCCACGCCGGCCACCACCAGGGCGCCGAGCTGGCCGTTGACGGCCGCCGTGAGGATGCCGTCGGTGTCCCGCCCGGCCTGGCTCGGGATCACCCCGGCCGGGATGTCCCAGGCCTCGCCCAGCTCCGCCCGGGCGGCCGGCTCGGTGACCGGACGCCCGCCGGGGAGCAGGTTGGGCAGGCAGCCCGCGTCGACCGCGCCGCGGTCACCCGCGCGCCGCGGCACCCACGCCAGCTTCGCGCCGGTCCGCCGGGCCACCGCCGCCGCGGCGGAGAGCCCGCCCGGCACGCTGGCCAGCCGCTCGCCGACGAAGAGGATCGCGCCCTCGGCGCTGAGCGCCTCGGCCACCGTGTCGTGCTCGGCGAGCACGCTCGCCTCCTCGCCCGGCACCACCCGGGCCAGCTTGGCCCCGAGCTTCTCCAGGCCGCGGGTGGCGAACGGCGCGATCGCGTAGACGGTCAACTTCTTCTTCAGGTACGCCTTGCGCAGCCGCAGGAAGAGGATCGGGCACTCCTCCTCCGGCTCCAGGCCGACCAGCACCACCGTGGACGCCTTCTCCACGTCCGCGTAGGTCACCTCGGTGACCCCGGCGACGCTGCTGGCCAGGAAGTCGGCCTCCTCGCGGGAGACCGGCCGGGCCCGGAAGTCGATGTCGTTGGTGTGCAGGGCCACCCGGGCGAACTTGGCGTACGCGTAGGCGTCCTCGACGGTGAGCCGGCCGCCGGTGAGCACCGCGGTGCCCCGGCCGCCGTCCCGGGCGGCGCGCAGCCCCTCGGCGGCCCGGGTCAGCGCCTCGCTCCAGGAGGCCTCGCGCAGCTCACCGGTGCTCGCGTCGCGTACCCGCGGGGTGGTGATCCGGTCGAAGGCGCGGGTGTACTGGAAGCCCCACCGCCCCTTGTCGCAGTTCCACTCCTCGTTGACCTGCGGGTCGTCGCCGGCCAGCCGGCGCAGCACCTTGCCGCGCCGCCAGTCGGTGCGCTGGGCGCAGCCGGCCGAGCAGTGCTCGCAGACGCTGGGGCTGGAGACCAGGTCGAACGGGCGGGCCCGGAACCGGTACTGGCTGCCGGTGAGCGCGCCCACCGGGCAGATCTGCACGGTGTTGCCGGAGAAGTAGGAGTTGAACGGGACGTCGCCCGCGTCGCCCTCTTCGCCGTACGCCTCGTCCCGGTAGATGTTGATCTCCTCGGCGGACGACCGGCCCATCAGGTCGATGAACTTGTCGCCGGCGATCTCCTCGGAGAACCGGGTGCAGCGCTGGCAGAGCACGCAGCGCTCGCGGTCCAGCAGCACCTGGCTGCTGATCGACATCGGCTTCTCGTACTCGCGCTTGTGCTCGTGGAAGCGGGAGTCGGTGCGGCCGGTGGACATCGCCTGGTTCTGCAGCGGGCACTCGCCGCCCTTGTCGCACATCGGGCAGTCGAGCGGGTGGTTGAGCAGCAGCAGCTCCATCACCCCCTCCTGCGCCTTCTTGGCGACCGGGGAGGTGAGCTGGGTGCGGACCACCATGCCGTCGGCGACGGTCTGGGTGCACGAGGCGACCGGCTTGCGCTGCCCCTCCACCTCGACCAGGCACTGCCGGCAGGCGCCGGCCGGGGCCAGCAGCGGGTGGTCGCAGAACCGGGGGATCTCGGTGCCCAACTGCTCGGCGACCCGGATCAGCAGCGCGCCCTTGGGGGCGGTGACCTCGACGCCGTCGATGGTGAGCGTGACCGTCTCGGTCTGCTTGGCTACGTCCGTCATCAGTGAGCTCCAACCAGCTGCTTGTCGGAGAGCTTCGGCGCGGTACGTCCCTCGATGTAGTCGAGGTAGTCCTGCTTGAAGTACTTCAGCGACGAGGTCACCGAGCTGGTCGCACCGTCACCCAGACCGCAGAACGACCGGCCGAGGATGTTGTCGCAGGTGTCGAGCAGGGTGTCCAGGTCCTCGTGGGTGCCCTGGCCGGCGAGGATCCGCCGGTAGACCCGGACCATCCAGTAGTTGCCCTCGCGGCACGGGGTGCACTTGCCGCACGACTCGTGGTGGTAGAACTCCAGCCACCGGTAGGTCGCGTACACCGGGCAGTCCTGGTCGGAGAAGATCTGGGTGGCCGTGGTGCCCAGGATCGAGCCGGCCGCCGCCACCCCCTCGAAGTCCAGCGGCACGTCCAGGTGCTCGGCGGTGAGCAGCGGCGTCGATGAGCCGCCCGGGGTCCAGAACTTCAGGTTGTGCCCGGGCTGCATCCCGCCGGCCAGCTCGATCAGCTCGCGCAGGGTGATCCCCATCGAGCACTCGAACTGGCCGGGGTTGGCGATCCGGCCGGAGAGCGAGTAGATCATCGGGCCGGAGGACTTCTCCGTCCCCATGGTCTTCCACCAGTCCGCGCCGCCCAGCACGATGGGCGGCACGCTGGCGATGGTGCCGACGTTGTTGACCACGGTCGGGCTGGCGTACAGGCCGTGGGTCGCCGGGAACGGCGGGCGCAGCCGGGGCTGGCCCCGGAAGCCCTCCAGCGAGTCCAGCAGCGCGGTCTCCTCACCGCAGATGTACGCCCCGGCGCCGGAGTGCACCACCAGCTCCAGGTCGAACCCGGAACGCATGATGTTCTTCCCGAGGTAGCCCTTGTCGTACGCCTCCCGCACCGCGTTGCGCAGCCGGCGCGCGGCGTGCACCGCCTCGCCCCGGATGTAGATGTAGGCGCGGCTGGCCCGGATCGCGTACGACGCGATGATCACGCCCTCGATCAGCGCGTGCGGGTCGTGCGTCATCAGCGGCAGGTCCTTGCAGGTGCCCGGCTCGCCCTCGTCGGCGTTGACCACCAGGTAGTGCGGCTTGTCGTCGCCCTGCGGGATGAACCCCCACTTGAGACCGGTCGGGAAGCCGGCGCCACCCCGGCCGCGCAGCCCGGAGTCCTTGATCAGCTGGATCAGGTCGTCCGGGTGGGCCTTGAGCGCCTTGCGCAGCGCCGCGTAGCCGTCGAGCTTCTCGTAGGTGCCGATCCGCCAGGCATCCGGCGACAGCCAGCGCTTGGTCAGCACGGGCGTCAGCTTGGCCAGCGTCTCCGGCCGAGGAGTGGTCACTTCTGGCCCCCCGTTTCGCTCGCGACCGCGGGGCCGCCGTTGGCGCCCGCCTCCGCTTCCTTGAGGTTGCGCTCCTGGGCACCGGCCTCGTCGCCGGCGGGCTTGCCGTCACCGGCCGGCGGGTTGGCCGCCACGCCGGCGGCCACCGCCTCCCGCGCGTCGCGCGGCGCCGGCGCGGTGGTGTCCACCGGGAGCTTGGTGCCGGGGGCGTCCGGCACGGCGGTCGCCGCGTCGGGCTGCCGGGTCTCGGCGGTACGCACCTGCGGCGACTTGCCGTCCGGGGCCTTGACGTCCGGGGCGGTGCTGCCGCCGGCCGGGGCCTTGGCGGGCTCGGCCTTGGCGGCCTCCGCGGCCTTGGCCTTGGCGGCGGCCTTGTCGGCCTCGGCCTTGCTCCGGATCGGCGTGTTCGGGTCGTAGCCGGGTACCGAGATGCCGTGCTGCTCGGCCAGGCGCAGGCCCCGCAGGGTCGGCTCGCCCGGCCCGCCGTCGGCGACCGCGCCCTCCCGCTCGTCGGCGAAGCCGGCGAGCTGGACCGCCATCTCCTTGAGCGTGCAGAGCCGGGCGCCGCGGGTCGGCATCGGCCGGCCGCCGGAGCGCAGCTCGTCGACCACGCCGAGGGCGGTCTGCGGGTCGACGCCGTCGAAGAAGTCGTAGTTGACGGTCATCACCGGGCCGTAGTCGCAGGCCGCGAGGCACTCGGCGTGCTCCAGGGTGATCTTCCCGTCGGCGGTGGTCTCGTCGTGCCCGACGCCGAGGTGCTCGGCGAGGGTGTCGTAGACCGCCTGGCCGCCCAGCACGTCGCACATCGTGTTGGTGCAGACGCTGACCAGGTAGTCGCCGGTGGGCCGGCGCTTGTACATGGTGTAGAAGGTCGCCACCGCGCCGACCTGGGCCTTGTTCAGCCCGAGCACCTCGGCGCAGAACTCGACGCCGGCCGGGGAGACGTAGCCCTGCTCGGACTGCACCAGGTGCAGCAGCGGCAACAGCGCCGAGCGGGACCGGTCGGCCGGGTACCGGGCGACGATCTCCCTGGCCCGCTCGCGAGTCGTTTCACTGAAGGTCATCGGTCACAACCACCCATCACGGGGTCCAGCGAGGCGCCACCGGCGATCACGTCGGCGATCAGGCCGCCCTCGGCCATCGCCGGGAGGGCCTGGAGGTTGACGAAGCTCGGCTCCCGGTAGTGCACGCGGTACGGGCGGGTGCCGCCGTCGGAGACCGCGTGCACGCCCAGCTCACCGCGGGGCGACTCGATCCCGACGTACACCTGGCCCGGCGGGACCCGGAAGCCCTCGGTGACGAGCTTGAAGTGGTGGATCAGCGACTCCATCGACTGACCCATGATCTTGGCGACGTGCTCCAGCGAGTTGCCCATGCCGTCGACGCCGATGGCGAGCTGCGCCGGCCACGCGATCTTGCGGTCGGCGACCATCACCGGGCCCGGCTTCAACCGGTCCAGCGCCTGCTCGACCAGCTTCAGCGACTCCCGGATCTCGGCGAGCCGGACCAGGTAGCGGCCCCAGACGTCACCGTCCGGGTGGGTCGGCACGTCGAACTCGTACGTCTCGTAGCCGCAGTACGGCATCGTCTTGCGCAGGTCCCAGGCCAGGCCCGCGGAGCGGAGCACCGGGCCGGTGACCCCGAGCGCGACGCAGGCGGTCACGTCGAGCACCGCGACGCCCTTGGTCCGCTCGGTCCAGATCGGCTGGCCGGAGAGGAGGTCCTCGTACTCCTTGAGCTTCTTCGGCATCATCGTGAGGAAGTTGCGGATCTTGACGATCGCCTCGTCCGGCACGTCCTGCGCCACGCCGCCCGGCCGGATGTACGCGTGGTTCATCCGCAGGCCGGTGATGGTCTCGAAGATGTCGAGGATGTACTCCCGCTCGCGGAAGCCGTACAGCATGATCGAGATCGCGCCCAGCTCCATGCCGGTGGTGGCCAGCCAGACCAGGTGCGAGGAGATCCGGTTCAGCTCCATCATCAGCACCCGGATGGTGGTGGCCCGCTCGGTGATCTCGTCGGTGATGCCGAGCAGCTTCTCCACCGCCAGCGCGTACGCCGTCTCGTTGAACAGCGGGGAGAGGTAGTCCATCCGGGTCACGAAGGTCGAGCCCTGGACCCAGTTGCGGTATTCGAGGTTCTTCTCGATGCCGGTGTGCAGGTAGCCGACGACCGAGCGGGCCTCGCGGACCGTCTCGCCCTCAAGCTCCAGGATCAGCCGGAGCACGCCGTGCGTGGACGGGTGCTGCGGACCCATGTTGACGACGATCCGCTCGTCGTTGATCGGGTCGGTGCCCGAGACGACCTGGTCCCAGTCCCCACCGGTGACGGTGAAGACCTTCCCCTCGGTGGTCTCACGCTCGGTCGCGTAGTTGGACGTGGTCACTGGTAGGACCTCCTACGGTCCGGCGGCGGGATTTCCGCACCCTTGTACTCGACGGGGATGCCGCCGAGCGGGTAGTCCTTGCGCTGCGGGTGACCCTCCCAGTCGTCCGGCATGAGGATCCGGGTGAGGTTGGGGTGGCCGTCGAAGACGATGCCGAACATGTCGTACGCCTCCCGCTCCTGCCAGTCGGCGGTCGGGTAGACGGCGGTGACGCTCGGCAGGTGGGGCTGCTCGACGGAGACCGCGGCCTCCAGCCGGACCCGACGCCGGTAGGTCATCGAGGTGAGCTGGTAGACCACGTGCAGCCGGCGCTCGTCGGCGCCGAGGTAGTCGGCCCCGGAGACCGAGGAGCAGAGCTCGAAGCGGAGCCCGATGTCGTCCCGCATCACCTGGCAGACCTCGGCGATCCGCTCGGGGCGGACGTGCAGGGTCAGCTCGCCGCGGTCGACCACGACCTTCTCGATCGCGTCGGCGAAGCCCGAGTACGCCTCCTCCAGCGCGTCGCGGACCTCGTCGAAGTAGCTCCCGTACGGCCGGGGGGTCTCCTCGATCGGCTTGCGCTGGCGGACCAGGCCGCCGTAGCCGGAGACGTCGCCGGTGCCGTGCATGCCGAACATGCCGCGGCCGGCGGGGCTGGACGGCGGGTACTCGGCCGGGGCGCCGGTGCTGGCCCCCGCCGGGGTGACCGGTACCGGTACCCCGCCGTCGTTGTTCCTGTCGTTCGGTGCGGTCACTTCGGGCCCCCGTGCGCGTGGAGGTGGTTCTGGGCGTTCATCCAGTTCTCGATCCGCAACTGCTCCTCGCGCCCCTCGCGGACCGCCTGGGTCCACTCGGCACGCCGGGCCTTGTCGTTGCGGTACGAGGACGGCATCGAGCCGTACGGCACGACCGGGACGTCGCCGCGCTCCTGGCGGGCCGCCAGCATCTTGCGCCCGTTCGCGCCCAGCGGCTCGTACATGATCTTCTCGCGAAGCTTGAGGATCGCGTCGATGAGCATCTCGGGCCGGGGCGGGCAGCCCGGGAGGTACATGTCGACCGGCACCACGTGGTCGACGCCCTGGACGATGGCGTAGTTGTTGAACATGCCGCCGCTGCTGGCGCAGACGCCCATGGAGAGCACCCAGCGGGGCTCGGCCATCTGGTCGTAGATCTGGCGCAGGACCGGGGCCATCTTCTGGCTCACCCGACCGGCCACGATCATCAGGTCGGCCTGGCGCGGCGAGGCCCGGAAGACCTCCATGCCCCAGCGGCCCATGTCGTAGTGCGGACCGCCGGCGGCCATCATCTCGATGGCGCAGCAGGCCAGGCCGAAGGTGGCGCCCCAGACGGACGACTTCCGCGACCAGTTGACCAGCTTCTCCACGGAGGTGAGCAGGACGCCGGCCGGGAGCTTCTCCTCGATGCCCATCTGACGTACCTCCCTCAGTCCCAGTCCAGGCCGCCGCGCCGCCACACGTAGGCGTAAGCGACGAAGACCGCGACGATGAACATGACCATCTCCACGAAGCCGAAGATCGGCAGGGCGTCGAACGAGACCGCCCAGGGGTACAGGAAGATGATCTCGATGTCGAAGACGATGAAGAGCATCGCCGTCAGGTAGAACTTGATCGGGAACCGGCCGCCGCCGACGGGCTGCGGGCTCGGCTCGATGCCGCACTCGTACGCCTCGAGCTTGGCCTTGTTGAAGCGCCGGGGACCGGCGAAGCGGGCGGCGGCCACGGAGAACAGCGAGAACCCCGCGGCGAGGGCGAACAGCCCGATGATCGGTGCGTAAGGCGAGAGCGACATCTTTTCTCCTGCTCGTCCTTCCCCTGCCCCTGGTACTTGGCGAAAATCACACTATTCACGTCCCTCGTGACGTCCGCCAGCGGGGGTCGATCTCTGTCCGCGCCCGGGCCTCGCGGCCCGAACGCGGTGGTCTAGACGGCCGGTGCCGCCTTCGTCATCGCGTTGATGACCCGGTCCATCGCATCCCCGCCGCGCGGGTCGGTCAGGTTGGCCAGCAGCTTGAGCACGAAGCGCATCAGCGTCGGGTGCGGCATGCCGTGCTTGGTCGCCATCCGCATCACCTCGGGACGGCCGATCAGCTTGACGAAGATTCCGCCGAGCCGGTAGTAGCCACCGAAGCGCGCCTTCAGCTCCTGCGGGTACGCCATCAGCGCCCGCTCCCGCTCGGGGCCGGCCGGCCGGGCGAGCGCCTGGACCGCGATCTCCGCGGCCAGCTCGCCGGACTCCATCGCGTACGCGATGCCCTCGCCGTTGAACGGGTTGACCATGCCGCCGGAGTCGCCGACCAGCATGACGCCCCGGGTGTAGTGCGGGACCCGGTTGAAGCCCATCGGCAGCGCGGCGCCCAGGATCGGCCCTTCGGCGTTCGTCTCGTCGGTCATCCCCCAGTCCTCCGGGGTGTTGGCCAGCCAGTCGGTGAGCAGCCGCCGGTAGTTCGTCTTGCCGAAGGCGGAGGAGGAGTTCAGGATGCCGAGGCCGGCGTTGACCCGGCCGTCGCCGAGGCCGAAGATCCAGCCGTAGCCGGGGAGCAGGGCGTCGCTGCCCTTGCCGCGCAGCTCCAGCCAGGACTCCAGGTAGTTGTCGTCGTGCTTGGCGGGCGAGCGGTAGTAGCGCCGCACGGCCACCCCGATCGGCCGGTCCTCCCGCTTGGCCAGCCCGAGGGCGAGCGGGAAGCGGCCGGAGACGCCGTCCGCGGCGACCACCAGCGGCGCGTGGAAGGCGACGGGTTCCTTGTCCGGGCCGGCCTCGGCCTGCACGCCGATCACCCGGTCGTCGGCGTCGAGCACCGGACCGATGACGTTGACGCTGGTGCGCAGCTTGGCGCCGGCGGCGACCGCCCGCTGGGCGAGCAGGTCGTCGAAGTCCAGCCGGGTACGGACCAGTCCGTAGTTGGGGAAGCTGGCCAGGTCGGGCCAGTCCAGTTCGAGGCGTACCCCGCCGCCGATCACCCGCAGGCCCCTGTTGTGCAGCCAGCCGGCCTCGGGCGAGGTGTCCACGCCCATCCGGATGAGCTGCCGGGTCGCCCGGGGGGTGAGCCCGTCCCCGCACACCTTCTCGCGAGGGAACTCGGTCTTCTCCAGCAGCAGCACGCGTACGCCGTGCCGCGCCAGGTGGTACGCCGTCGCCGATCCTCCGGGACCGGCGCCCACCACGATCACGTCGGCGTCGTTCTCCACCGAAGTCATCTGCGCCTCCTCCCGCGTGCTCGTGAAATGCTTCACAAGCCGATCGGGTTGGAGTCTATGACCGGCGTTACACCCCGGACCGCTGAGGGGTACCTAACTTGCCGGAAACACTCGGGGCGGCGTCGACCTGGGGATCAGCGCCGCACGGGGCTCGCCGGGTCCAGGCCGGCGTCGGCCCGGATCGTCTCGGGCAGGTGCTCGCGCAGCGCGCCGCCGGCCGCCCGGTCGAGCGCGGCCAGCACCTCGGCGACCACCTGACGGACGTCGGTGGGATCGGCGCCGGCCAGCTCCCTGAGCTGGGCGATGAGTTCGGCCGCGTCGTCGTCGGTCGGCACGTCCGGCTTGTCTGCTGCCGTCATGGGGGCGAGCCTACGGGGCAAAGTAGACTAAAAACCGATATTCACGAAACAGACGGCTGAATGCCCCGTCAGTCGCGAACCGCCCGGTGCAGCGCGACCACGCCACCGGTCAGGTTGCGCCAGGCGACCTGCCCCCAGCCGGCCGCGCCGATCCGCGCCGCCAACGCCGGCTGGTCCGGCCAGGCCCGGATCGACTCGGCGAGATAGACGTACGCGTCGGGGTTGCTGGAGACCGCCCGCGCCACCGCCGGCAGCGACCGCATCAGGTACGACAGGTAGACCGTGCGGAAGGCGGGGTTGACCGGGGTGCTGAACTCGCAGACCACCAGCCGGCCACCGGGCCGGGTGACCCGGGCCAGCTCACGCAGCGCCGCGTCGGTGTCGTTGACGTTGCGCAGCGCGAAGGAGATGGTCACCGCGTCGAAGCTGGCGTCAGCGAACGGCAGCCGCAAGGCGTCCCCGGCCAGCAGCGGCACCGCCGGGCGGGTCCGCTTGCCGGCGTGCAGCATCCCCAGCGACAGGTCCGCGCCCACCGCGTACGCCCCGGAGTACGCCAGCTCCTCGGTCGAGACACCGGTGCCCGCGCCGACGTCCAGGACCTTCTGCCCCGGACGCAGGTCGAGCGCGGCGCGGGTCGCCCGCCGCCAGGACCGGTCCTGCCCGAAGGAGAGCACGGTGTTGGTCAGGTCGTAGCGGGCGGCCACGCCGTCGAACATCGCGGCGACCTCGTGCGGCTGCTTGTCCAGGCTGGCGCGCTGGCCCTGCGGGGAACGGCTCACCCCTCCACTCTGCCAGCCCGACCGTGGCCGCTGGCCGCTGGGTCTCGCCGCCCGGGTACGCAGAAAGGGCGGGGTGGTCACCCACCCCGCCCTTTGCCGTGGCAGAAGATCAGTCCTCGGACTTCTCGTCCCCCGGGGTCACCAGCACGACCCGGCGCCGGCGGGAGAGCACCAGCAGCGCCCCGCCCGCGAGCAGGATCGCCCCGCCGATGCCGCCGATCAGGCCGACCTGCGTGCCGGTCACCGGCAGGCCGCCGTCGCCGCCACCGCTGCCGCCACCGGCGGTCGGGCTCGCGGTCGGGGCGCCGGTCGGCTGACCGGTCGGGGTCGCGGTCGGCGTCGCCGTCGGGCTCGCGGTCGGCGAACCGGTCGGGGTCGGCTCGACGGTCAGGTCGACGAAGACGTCGAACTGGGCGGTGTTGTCACCGTCGTCGGTCTCGGTGAAGGTCCGCCGCTGGGCGCCGGTGGCGACCTGCGGCTCCTCTTCGGGCTGACCCTCGGCGGCGTCCAGACCGGCGGCGAAGACGAAGCCCGGGCGGAGCAGCTTCTCGGTGACGCCCGCGCCGACCTTCACCCGCACGTCGGCGGTGTAGAACTGGCCCGGCCGCAGCACCGCGCCGGCGTCCTCGCAGTACGCCTGCGCGAACCCGCCGAGCTCCTGCTCGACGCAGCCCTCCGGCACCTCGGCGAAGGTGACGCCGGCCGGCAGGGTGATGCCGTACGCGATGCCGGTGGCCCGCCGGCTGCCGTCGTTGAAGACGACCCAGTCCAGCGGCGCGGTCTCGCCCGGCTTGACGCCCCTGAGGGCCGACTCGCCGGCCTCGTCGCCGTCGACCGTCACGTCGGCGTAGACGTCCTGCGCCCAGGTGGTGAGGTCGTAGCCGGGGCGGGCGACGGTGATGTCGTGCTCGACGGTGTTGTCGTCGAGGTTGGGGTCGGCGGTGGCCGAGCTGATGGTGACCACCAGGGTGCCGGCGGCGCCGCGGCCGCCGGTGGAGAAGAGCGGGATGTAGAAGTCCTCGGTGGTGCCACCGGCCAGGTCGCCGAGGAGGCAGGTGAAGGCGGTGCCATCGACCTCACAGCCGTCCGGGACGACCACGCCGACCTTGTTGTCCTTGAGGTCCTTGGTCTCGACGGTCACCGAGACGTCCTTGGCGTCGACAGCGCTGCGGGTGTTGTCGACAGTGAACTTGAACGGCTTGGCCTTGGCCTCCTTGACGCCCTTGGCCAGCTCGTAGCTGAGCGGGATCAGCTGGAGGTCCGCCTGGTCGGCGGCCTGTGCGGGCGCGGCGCCGGTGGCCACGCCACCGGCGGCGAGCAGGGCCACGGCGCCGAGACGGGCCAGGGCCGTGCGGTGGAACAGTGTCATCGGTCCCCCGGGGTTAGGGAAGAACGGAAGGTTGCGAACCGGCCGGACGTTATCGGACATCGATGGGCCTGCGCCAGCCGCGACAGGCGCTTTCCGTCCACACCGGTCCGAACGGATGAAACGGTGCGGGCGGGATGGTCGCCCATCCCGCCCGCACCGCCCTACGTCAGCTCGACGATGCTCAGGCCGTCGGCTTCTCGTCGCCCGGCGTCACCAGCACCACCCGACGCCGACGCGCCGCCAGGAACAGCACCCCACCGGCGATCGCCGCCGCGACACCGACGCCACCGATCAGACCCGCCTGCGGGCCGGTCACCGGTAGACCGCCGCCGCCGTTGCCGTTGTCGCCACCGGTGCCGCCACCGCCACCGTTCGGCTTCGCCGCCACGATCACCGCGAAGTTGTCGCTGTTGTCGCTCTCGTCGATGTCGGTCGCCTTCGCGCCGGCCGCCGCCTCCTTGAGGAACGAGGGCAGCGTGGAGCCGGTCGCGGCCAGGGTCTTCTCGTTGGCCGGAAGCTCACCGCGAGCGCTCACCGTGACCATGCCGCCGGTCAGGCTCACCGGCGCCTTCACGTCGGCGGCGACCTTCACCGGGAAGACGCCCCAGAGGTCCTCGCCCGGCTTGAGCTTGAGCAGGCCGGCCTGGCAGTCGGCGGTACGCCGGTCGGCGCTGAACTCGCACTCCTTGAGGTCCCAGCTGAAGGTGACCCCCTTGGGGAGGGTGACCTTCAGGTCGAGACCGTCGGCGATCATGTCGCCCTGATTGAAGATGAACGCCTGGGCGATCGTCTCCTCGCCCGGCTTCAGCAGCGGCGCCTTGGCCGGGTCGGTGTCCCAGTCCTCCGGCTTGATCCGGCGATCCACGTCCGGCGCCAGCACGGAGAGGTCGACGCCGCTCTCCTCGGTGAACTCGACCTGGACGGTCTTGGAGTCGTTGGTTGGGTCGGTGTCCTCCGGCGACTGCACGGTGAAGGTGACCGGCGCCGAGTAGGCGCCCTGAACGGTGTCCTTGAAGATGACCAACGGCAGCTCCACGGTGGCGCCGGGGGCCGGGATCTCCCGCTCGGTCAGGGTGCACACCCAGGTGCTGGCGGTGCCGGGCTCGCACTCGTCGGCGAACGGCAGCACGCCCGCCTTCGCCGGGTCGAGCTTGGCGATGTCGATGATGACCTGCGCCTTCGACGGCGTGTTCTCGCCCTTGTTGCTGATCTTGACGAACGCAGCCTTGCCCTCGACGTTCGCCGCGATGCGGGTGCCGGCGACGTCGAGCGACAGGTCGGTCCCGGTGCCCGCCGCGTACGCCGGCACGCCCAGCGCGGTGAACGCGCCGGAGGCGAGCAGGGCGGCGGCGCCGAGCCGCGCCAACGGTCGGTTGTGGAAGATCATGGAAGGTTCCCCCGTGGGAAGAGAAAAGGTGGATCGGGCGGACATTAGCGGGCGGCGATCCACCTCGCCACCCCGCGCGCCGGGCGACTCGGCGTCGGACGCCGGCGGACGACCCGAAGTGCCGGTATTGATGACTCTTGTCGGCCTCGAGGTGACCGCCACCTCCCCCGAACGGCCGACCCGTTCAGCATCTCCGGACCACGACCTGGCCGTTCGAGAAACCACCGTCCTCTGTGGTTGGTGGCGGGAAAAGATGCGGGCGGGATGGTTTCCCATCCCGCCCGCACCGCCCTGCGTTATGTGAACGGCCCTCACGGGCCGATGGAGGACGTGCCTCAGGCCGTCGACTTCTCGTCGCCCGGCGTCACCAGCACCACCCGACGACGACGCGCCGCCAGGAACAGCACCCCACCGGCGATCGCCGCCGCGACACCGACGCCACCGATCAGACCCGCCTGCGGGCCGGTCACCGGCAGACCGCCGCCGCCGTTGCCGCTGTCGCCACCGGTGCCACCACCGCCACCGTTCGGCTTCGCCGCCACGATCACCGCGAAGTCGTCACTGTTGTCGCTCGGGTCGATCTCGTGCGCCGGTGCCAGCTTCATCCCCGCCGGCAGCTTCGGCTTGGCCGGCGCCAGGGGCTTCACGTCCGGGTCCAACTGGCCCAGCGCGACCGCGGTGACCGTACCGGGCTTCAGGGCCACCGGCGCCTTGACGTCCGCAGCGACCTGGATGGGCAGCTGGAAGTAGAGCGCGTCACCGCCCTCAGCCAACTGGAGGTCGGTGAGGTCGCAGGTGGCCGTCCGGTTGTCGGCCGAGTGGACGCAGTCGGTGAACTTCACCGCGAAGGTGACACCCTTGGGCAGCTTGATGGTCAGCCGCACCCCGTCGGTGGTGCGGTCGCCCTGGTTGACCAGGGTGCCGAAGGCCTTGGTGGTGTCGCCGGGGTAGAGCGGCGGGTTGTTGGGCGCCTCGGGATCGTCGGCCGGCGGCTCGACGGCCTTGGTCACGTCCGAGACCAGCACGCCCAGATCGACGCCCTGCTCCGCGGTGAACTCGAGCTTCCCGACCCTGGTGTTGTTCGCCGGGTTGGTGTCGTCCTTGGAGGAGATCGTGTACGTGACGTCGCCGGAGTAGCTCGTCGCGGTCGAGTTCGCCTTGAAGGCCAGGAGCGGGAACTCCAGGGTCTCGCCCGGGCCGGGCAGCTGGTCCTGCGGCACGGCGCACGTCCAGGCCCGCACCCCTTCGCGGTCGCCCTCCGGGTTGCAGTTGTCCGTGTCGAGCGGCCAGATCGTGAACTTGCTGTAGTCGAAGCCGGCGAGGTCGGCGTGGATGAACAGCTCGCTCGGCGTGTTCTGCCCGAGGTTGCGCACCTTGGCGAAGGCGATCTTCTCGCCGGCGTTGGTGGCGACCCGGGTGCCGACCACGTCGAGCGACAGGTCGGTCTCCGTGCCGGCGGCGTGCGCCGGGGCGCCGAACGCGGCGAGCGCGCCGGCGGCGAGCAGGCTGGCAGCGCCGAGCCGCGCGAGCGGTCGGTTGTGGAAGCTCATGAAAGGTTTCCCCCGTGGGAAGAATGAGAGGTACGCCGCCGCACGTTAGCGGCCGTCGATGCCCCTCGCCACCCTTCATCCCAAACCGTTATGACCTGCGCGATGGCCGATCAGCCCCGGATTGCCGGGATTGATGGCGATCTGCGGGGCCAGCACCCCCTGCCACGTGGCCGAATACACCCGCTCGGCGGAACCCCGGCGGCCGATCGGACGACCACCGCCGGGGCCGGTCTTCAGCGGGTCAGTGCGCCTCCACCAGCGGCAGCGTCTTTCCGGCGCCACCGCCCGGCATCGCGATCGAGGAGAAGTGCGAGACCACCCGCTCGTCGGTCGGGTCGTCCGCCGGCGTGTGGTGCACGGCCAGCCGGTTGTAGAGGGTGTCCCGCTGGGCCGGGATCCGGCCGGCGGTACGGATCATCCCGATCAGCTCGTGCAGGTTGGAGCGGTGCCGGGCGCCGGCCGAGGAGATGACGTTCTCCTCCAGCATGATCGAGCCTAGGTCGTCGACGCCCATGTGCAGCGCGAGCTGGCCGGCGTCCTTGCCGGTGGTGAGCCAGGAGGCCTGCAGGTGCGGGACGGTCTCGAAGAAGAGCCGGGCCACCGCGACCAGCCGCAGGTACTCCAGGGTGGTGGCCTGGGTCCGGCCCTTGAGGTGGTTGTTCTCCGGCTGGTACGTCCACGGGATGAACGCCCGGAAGCCCCGGGTCCGGTCCTGCACGTCGCGGATCATCCGCAGGTGCTCGATGCGCTCGGCGTTGGTCTCGCCGGTGCCCATCATCATCGTGGCGGTCGACTCGAGGCCCTGCCGGTGCGCCAGCTCCATGACCTCCAGCCAGCGCGCGCCCGATTCCTTCAGCGGGGCGATCGCCTTGCGCGGCCGGTCGGGGAGCATCTCCGCGCCGGCGCCGGCGATCGAGTCGAGCCCGGCGGCCTTGATCCGGGCGATCGCCTCGTCCAGGCTGACCCCGGAGACCTTCGCCATGTGCAGGATCTCGCTCGGCCCGATCGAGTGGATGGCGAGCTGCGGGTACGCCTGCTTGACCGAGGAGAAGAGCTCCTCGTAGTACTCCACCCCGTAGTCCGGGTGGTGGCCGCCCTGGAGCATCACCTGGGTGGCGCCCAGCTCGACCGCCTCGCCGCAGCGGCGAAGGATCTCCTCGGTCGGGTGGGTCCACCCCTCCTTGTGCTTGGGGGCCCGGTAGAACGCGCAGAACTTGCACGCCGTCACGCAGACGTTCGTGTAGTTGATGTTGCGGTCGATCAGGTACGTGACGATGTTGTCCGGGTAGCGCCGACGGCGCACCGCGTCCGCCGCCTCGCCCAACGCGTGGAAGGGCGCCTCGGTGTAGAGCAACAGGGCCTCGTCGGGCGTGATCCGCCCGCCGTCCGCGCCGCGCTGCAGGATGTCGTCGATCTCCCGGCTCACCGTCACGCCTCCGAGCCTACGTCGCCGCTCGTGACGGGGCGAAGAGCGGCCACCCCGATGTGATGTCTCCGGCGCGATGGCGGCCACGACCGGCACTGCCCGTGACACCGGCGGTCGAACAGACACCGCGGTCCCCCGCCTTTGCTCTGCTGCCTCCCGCGCAACAGTCACCTACGGTAGGCAAAGCACCCGCGCCAGCTCCGGCGACCCGACAAAGGAAATGCCTGCTCAAGGGAGTGTTGCTTTCACTGAAGCAGAGCAAAGGAGGCGACGAGGGGCGGCCGAGCTACGCGAGGCAGGCACCCTGCGTGAAACCTGGGCCCACCGCACCCCACGTCACGCGTCGTAGTCGACGGTGAGGCTGTCGGTGGTCGGGCTGGACTGGCACGTCAGCACGTACCCGGCGGCCAGCTCGTCCGGCTCCAGCGCGTAGTTGCGGGCCATGGTCACCTCGCCGGAGACCACCTTCGCCTTGCAGGTCGAGCAGACGCCGCCCTTGCAGGCGTACGGCAGCTCGCTGCGGACCTTGAGCGCGGCGTCCAGCACCCGCTCGTCGCGGCCCATGGTGAAGCGCGACGACCGGCCGTCCAGCACGATGGTCACCTCGGCCCCGGCCCCCGGCTCGTCACCGGGGCGGCGCACCGGCTCCGGCGGCGCGTCGACGTGGAACAGCTCGGTGTGCACCGCCGACTCCGGCAGGCCGCGCCCGGTCAGCAGCTCCCGGGCGGCCACCACCATCGCGTACGGGCCGCAGAGGAACCACTCCTCGATGACGTCGCCCGGCACGATGGTCTCCAGCAGCCGGCCCAGCCGCTCCGCGTCGATCCGCCCGGACAGCAGCGGCGACTCGCCCTCCTCCCGGGAAAGCACGTGCACCAGGTGCAGCCGGGTCGGATAGCGGTCCTTCAGGTCGGCCAGTTCCTCGGCGAACATCACAGTGTTCGCGGTGCGGTTGCCGTACACCAGGGTGAAGGTGCTGGCCGGCTCGACGGCCAGGGCCGTCGCGACCAGCGCGAGCACCGGGGTGATGCCGGAGCCGGCGACCACCGCGCCGTAGTGGCGGACCCGGTCCGGCGCGAACGCGGCGGTGAAGTGCCCCAGCGGGGGCAGCACCTCGACGGTGTCACCGTGGCGCAGGGCGCCGCAGGCGTACGCCGAGAAGGCGCCGCCGGGGATCTCCCGCACGCCGATCCGGAGCCGGCCGTGCCGGGCCAGGTCGTCCGGCGTGGAGCAGATCGAGTACGACCGCCGCACCTCCGCGCCGTCCTCCCCCGCGCGCCGCACGGTGAGGTGCTGGCCGGCGGAGAACGCGAAGGTCTCCCGCAGCTCCTCGGGCACGGCGAAGGTGATCGCCACGGCGTCGTCGGTGAGCCGGTCGACGGCGGCGACGGAGAGCGGGTGGAAGGCCGGCCGGCGACGGACCGGTCGGGTGATCGTGACAGTCACAGCGCCTTCAGGTGGTCGAAGGGTTCAAGGCAGGAACGGCACCGCCAGAGCGCCTTGCACGCGGTGGAGCCGAACCGGCTGACCTGCTCGGTCTCCAGCGAGCCGCAGCGCGGGCAGCGAACCGACAGCGTCAACGGTACGACCGTGCCGGCGCGCACCGGGGCCGGCGGGGCGATGCCCGCGTCGGCCAGCTTCGCCCGCCCGGTGTCGGAGATCCAGTCGGTGCTCCAGGCCGGGCTGTAGACCGTCCGGACCTCGGCGTCGGAGTGGCCGGCGGCCGCCAGGGCCCGGCGGATGTCGGAGCGGATCACGTCCATCGCCGGGCAGCCGGTGTAGGTGGGGGTGATGGTGACGACCACCCGGCCGGTGGCCGGGTCCTCGTCGACCGCCCGCAGGATGCCGAGCTCGTCGATGGTGATCACCCGGATCTCCGGGTCCACCACCGCCGCCACGGCCTCCCGGGGAGCTACCACGTCGCCCCCGGGTGCGCCCGGTGCAGCACCTGCATCTCGGCGAGCAGGTACGACAGGTGCTCGGTGTGCACGCCGTCCCGGCCGCCGCCCGGCGTCCAGCTTGTCTCCGGGCGGGTCAGTGTCGCGTCGTCGAACACGGCGGAGACGACGGCGTCGAAGTCGGCCCGCAGGGTGGCCGGGTCGACCGGCGCCGCCGGATCCGCCGTGAACAGCTCGTGGTGGTACGGCCAGACCTGGTCCACCGCGGCCTGGGCCCGGCGGTGCGACTCCTCGGTGCCGTCGCCGAGGCGCTTCACCCAGAGCGAGGAGTGGTCCAGGTGGTACGCGGACTCCTTGCGCGCCTTGGCGCCGATCGCGGCGAGCCGCTCGTCGGCGCAGCCGGCCAGCGCGGTGTACAGCGGCACCTGGTACGCCGAGAGCAGCAGCAGCTTCACCATGGTCACCGCGAAGTCGCCGTTGGGCAGCTCCACCAGCAGGCAGTTGCGGAACTCCCGGTCGTCGCGCAGGTACGCCAGCGCGTCCTCGTCCCGGCCGGCGCCCTCCAGCTCACCCGCGTACGTCAGCAGCAGGCGGGCGGCACCGAGCTGGTCGAGGGCGATGTTGGCCAGCGCGATGTCCTCCTCCATCTCCGGCGCGCGGGTGGCCCACTCGCCGAGCCGCTGTGCCGCCACGAGGGCGTCGTCGCCGAGGGAGAGGACGAAGTCGAAGGGGCCGTTCACAGGTGAGCCACCCCGTCCGGCACCTCGTAGAAGGTGGGGTGGCGGTAGACCTTGTCGGCGGCAGGGTCGAAGAAGGCGTCCTTCTCGTCCGGGCTGGACGCGGTGATCGCGCTCGCCGGCACCACCCAGATCGACACGCCCTCCTGCCGGCGGGTGTAGAGATCCCGAGCGTTGCGCAGGGCCAGTTCCGCGTCGGGGGCGTGCAGGCTGCCGACGTGGGTGTGCGACAGCCCGCGCCGCGCCCGCACGAAGACCTCCCACAGCGGGGTGTGTTCAGTGCTCACGCGGCCACCTTCTCCTTCTGCACCGTCCGCTTGGCGGCGTACGCCGCGGCGGCCTCGCGTACCCAGGCGCCGTCGGCGTGGGCGGCCCGGCGGTGCTCCATCCGCTGCCGGTTGCACGGCCCGTTGCCCTTGATCACCCGCATCAGCTCGTCGTAGTCCGGCTGGGTGTAGTCGTACGCCTGCCGCTCGTCGTTCCAGCGCAGGTCGGGGTCGGGGATCCGCAGGCCGAGGATCTCGGCCTGTTGCACGCACATGTCCACGAAGCGCTGGCGCAGCTCGTCGTTGGAGAACCGCTTGATCTTCCAGGCCATCGACTGCTCGGAGTGGGTCGAGTCACCGTCCGGCGGGCCGAACATGGCCAGCGACGGGTACCACCAGCGGTCCACGGCGTCCTGGGCCATCGCCTTCTGCTCCGGGGTGCCGTGGGCCATCACGTGCAGGATCTCGTAGCCCTGCCGCTGGTGGAACGACTCCTCCTTGCAGACCCGGATCATGGCCCGGGCGTACGGCCCGTAGGAGCAGCGGCAGAGCGGGACCTGGTTGACGATCGCCGCGCCGTCCACCAGCCAGCCGATCGCGCCCACGTCGGCCCAGTTCAGGGTCGGGTAGTTGAAGATCGAGCTGTACTTCTGCCGGCCGTCGAGCAGGAGCTGGACGAGTTCGTCACGGCTGACCCCGAGGGTCTCGGCGGCGGCGTAGAGGTAGAGGCCGTGCCCCGCCTCGTCCTGGACCTTGGCCAGCAGGATCGCCTTGCGCTTGAGCGAGGGGGCGCGGCTGATCCAGTTCCCCTCCGGCTGCATCCCGATGATCTCGGAGTGCGCGTGCTGGGCGATCTGCCGGATCAGCGTCCGGCGGTACGCCTCGGGCATCCAGTCGCGCGGCTCGATCTTCTGGTCGGCGTCGATCACCTCGGCGAAGTAGGCCGCCAGGTCACCGCCGGGGCCGGGACCGTCGGCCCGGCCGCGGGCTGCCGCCGCACGCAGCGCGGCCTCGGCCGCCTCGACCTGGCCGAGCAGGCCACCGCCGGGCGTGTCCTCCTCGGCGGCGAAGTCGTTGCCATACATGACACCAAGTGTTACAGCTCGCCCCTGATGACACCAGAGGGTGTAACAGGATTCCGAGGTGCCTTTCCGTCACCGGCCGGCCGCGGGGGGTGGGCACCAGGCCCTGGCCGCTGCTATGACTTGCGTCACCGAGAGAAGGTGAATCCTCCCAAGGGCGGCATACCGGCGTTTAATCCCGGCTTCGCGGCAAGTTGCCAGGCGTCAGGTTCTGGCGCGTCGCCGGTCCGGACGTAGACTTCCCCGGGTCACACCGATCGGCTGCTGACGATCGCCACCAAAGACGACGGCCACCTCCCCCGGCCTCGGCGGTCAGGCCGACACATTCGGAAAACAGCCGGTCCCCCCGGCCCTGACATCTGGAGCTCACCCACTCATGCGATCCCGCGTGACCATGGTGCTCGCCGTCCTGGCGGTCCTGCTCGGCGCCGGCCTGCTGGTGCCCACCGCGTACGCGAAGCTGGCCGGCGACGGCGGCGGGCTCGGCGGCATCGGCGGCGGCGCCGTCGAACAGGTGCCCGCCCCCACGCCGACCGCGCCCCCGCCGCCGACCCTCACCGCCGGCCCGGTCGCGGTGAACTTCAAGGGCGACTTCTTCGGCTGGGCCCTGATGGACCGGACGACCGGCAAGGTCTCCGGCTCCAAGAACATGGCCTCGACCAACTCGACCGAGTCGATGCTCAAGGCCTGGATCGTCTCCGACTACCTGCGCCAGCTCGGCGACAAGGAGCCCACGGCCGCGCTGAAGAAGGACGCGAGCCTTGCGATCCGGGACAGCAACGACGATGCGGCGAACCGGGTCTACAAGGCCGCCGGCGGCTCGTACAAGGTGCCGGCGGGTGGGCAGCCCGGCCCGGTGGTCAAGCGGGCGATCAGCATCTGCGGCCTCACCGACACCACGCGCGGCACCGCCCCCGGCTACGAGGGCTGGTGGAGCTTCACCCGGATGTCCCCCCGGGACGCGGTCAAGCTCGGCGACTGCATCGCCGACGGCAAGGCCGCCGGCCGCAAGTGGACCAAGTGGGTGCTGAACGAGATGGCCAAGGTCCGCGGCAGCGTCACCCAGCAGCAGGCGCGCTCCGGCGGCGGCAAGTGGGGCATCGTCGACGGCCTGCCCGCCGAGATCAAGGCGCAGGGACCGGTGAGCATCAAGAACGGCTGGACCCCGATCAACTCCGACGGCAACTGGCACGTCAACTGCCTCGCCGTCACCGACAAGTGGAGCCTCGCCGTGATGCTGCGGTACCCGCAGAGCAGCAAGCTGGAGTACGGCGCCAAGATCTGCGCCAGCGTCGCCACCCAGCTGGTCAGCCCGCAGCCCGGCGCCGCCCTCAAGGTGCCGCAGCAGCCCGTCGGGAAGCTCTGATGGCCGGCAACCGTCGCGGTGACCGCGGCGGCCGGCGGGACAACCAGCCGCTCAAGCTGATCGCCTTCGCGGCCATCATGATCGGTCTGGTGCTGGTCTCGCTCCGACTGCTGCCCGGCTCCCCGCTGGTGTCCAGCGCCGCGTCGCACTGGGGCGACCCGTCCAACCCGGACCGGACCACCACGGCGCCGACCGACCGCAGTAGCCGCGCGAAGCCGACGCCCTCCCCGTCACCGTCGCTGGAGCCGCTGCCGTTCGCGGACAAGCAGATCGACCTCGACATCAAGGGCTGGTACGCCTGGAGCGTGCTGGACACCCGGACCGGCAAGTTCATCGGCTCGAAGAACATGGGCGAGACCAGCACCACCGCGTCGCTGATCAAGTCCTGGATCGTCGCCGACTACCTGCGCCGGGCCGACGACGCCGGCCAGGAGCCGAGCGACGCCAGGCTCGCCGAGGCCACCCGGATCATCCGGGACAGTGACAACACCCTCGCCGAGAAGTTCTACAACAGCGTCGGGCGGTCCCCTTCGATCAAGCGGATGGTCTCCATCTGCAAGACCACCGACAGCGGTCCGGCCGCCGACGGCGGCTGGAGCCGGACGAACCTCTCCCCCCGGGACACCGCGCGGCTCGGCGCCTGCATCAAGGACGGTCGCGCCGCCGGTCCGAAGTGGACCAAGTGGCTGCTGAACGAGATGCGGCAGGTGCGCGGCGAGGGTGACTTCGGCATCCGCAAGGCGTTCCCGGAGGCCGAGCAGAAGACGATCGCCATCAAGAACGGCTGGGTCGACCGGACCCGCGAGCAGGAGATGCACGTCAACTGCCTGGCGATCGGCGACAACTGGACGATGGGCGTGATGGTCCGCTACCCGATCGGGATGGGCTACGACTACGGCATGAAGAACTGCCAGAAGATCACCGAGGCGGTGCTCCGCTCCGACACCTGAGCCTGCTCCCGTCACGCCCGATGTGGCGGTGCCCCGGTCCCGGGGGCACCGCCACATCGCCGTTTCGGCGGGTTGGCTTTCGCGGCGCGGTCAGCCGGCGAAGAACTCCGGGCCGCCGTCGGGCAGCGCCGGGGCCTCACCGATCGCCGCGGCCCGCCGGGCGAACTCCCGCAGGCCGGCGACCTGCCGCTCGCCCAGCGAGAAGTCGAGGGTACGGAAGTACGTGGCCAGGGTCGCCGCGTCGAACGGCTCCCAGCGGGCGGCCGCCTCGGCGACCTGGTCCAGCTCGGCCAGGCAGAGGTCGCGGGAGCGCAGGAACGCCTCGTGCACCTCCTTGACCATGCCGGGGTGGGCGGCGGCGAAGTCGCGGCGTACCGCCCAGACGGCGAAGACCATCGGCAGCCCGGTCCAGTCGCGCCAGGCCTGCCCGAGGTCGGTCACCTCCAGGCCGCGGCGGGGCGCCTCGTAGAGCGCGCGCAGCGCCACGTCGCCGATGAGCACGCCGGCATCCGCTTCCAGCAGCATCTGGGTCAGGTCGGGCGGGCAGCGGAAGTACTCGGGGTGGACCCCGTACCGCTCGCCGAGCAGCAACCGGGCGAGCAGCACGCCGGTCCGCGAGGTCGAGCCGAGGGCGACCCGGCCGCCGTCCAGCTCGGCGAGCGGCTTGGTGGAGACCACGTTGACCGAGAGCACCGGCCCGTCGCTGCCCACCGCCAGGTCGGGCAGGAGCAGCAGCTCGTCGGCGTGCCGCAGGTACTCGACGTGCGAGATCGGGCCGATGTCCAGGTCGCCGGCGACGAGCGCGGCACTGAGCCGGTCCGGGGAGTCCTTGTGCAGGTCGACGTCGAGCAGCGCGCCGGAGCGCATCAGCCCCCAGTAGATCGGCAGGCAGTTCAGGAACTGGATGTGCCCTACCCGGGGGCGTGCCACGCGCTCAGCCATGACCCGACGGTATCCCCGCCGGTCGGCGCCGGCTCAGCGGGCGGCCCGGGGAGTGGCCAACTCCGCATCCGCCGGACCGCTGGTCGCGGCCGGCGCCGCCGTCGGGCTCCCGTCGGACCGGGCCCGGCGGACCGAGCGGGCGACGACGGGGACGAACGCGACCGCCACCAGCAGGCCGGCGATCCCGAGGCCGGCGATCAGCGGTCGGGGCGGCAGCACGGCCAGCAGCGCGCCGCCGATCAGGTACCCGGCCATCGACCCGCCCTGCACCGCCGCGCCGTTGACCGCGTACGCCCGGGCGCGCACCGCCTCCGGCACCCGGCGGGCGGTCAGCACGTTGGCGAAGACGTTGTCCCCGCCGTTCGCCGCGCCGCCCACCAGCCAGAGCGGGACCAGCAGCGCGGCCGCCGGCACGGCGGCGGCGAGCACCACCATCAGGGAGCAGCCGCCGAGCGTCAGGAGCACGCCGTACAGCAGGGCGCCGTCGTCGGTGAGCCGGTGGGCCAACCGGGCGGCGAGCCAGCTGCCCGGCAGCATCCCGGCCATCCAGGCGGCGCCCACCAGCCCGTAGACGGTCGCGGAGGCGTCCAGGGTCTCGCGGATGAAGAAGACCTCGATGACGTTGATGCCGCCGATCGCCGTGATCACCGCGGCGGTGGTGACCACCATGGCGAGCATCAGCGGGTCCTGTCGCAGCTTCCAGACCGGGACGGCTGCGGCGGCGGCCCCGACTGCGGGCGCGGTCGGCCGGCCACCCCGTCGGGTGCGCAGCAGCAGCCCGGCGGCGACCAGCGCGAGGTAGCTCGCCGCGTTCAGCAGCAGCGGCATCCGGGTGCCGAACCCGCCCACCAGGAGCCCGGCCAGCACCGGGCCGCCCAGCGCGCCGACGGAGACGGCGGTCTGGTGCACCGCGCTGGCCCGGGGCAGGTCGTCGCGGCGGACCATCGCCGGGAGCAGGGCCGCCAGGCAGGGCTGGGTCAGCGCGAGCCCGCAGGCGAGCAGCCCCACCAGCGCCACGATCACCACGGGGTGTGCGGCGTACGCGAGCAGCAGGCAGATCGCCGACTGCACCGCGCCGACGGTGACCAGCAGGGTGCGGCTGTCCACCCGGTCGGCGACGCGCCCGGCCAGCGGGGCGAGGACCACCAGCGGCAGGGTGGCGGCGAGCAGCAGGCCGGAGACGGCGAGGCTGCCGGCGCCGGAGGCCTGGAGGGCCAGCGCCAGCGCGGTGGCGGCCAGGAACTCGCCGCAGATCGTGGTGCCCCGGGCGGCGGCGGCGAGCCAGACGTCGGACCAGCGCGACGGACCAGTTGTGAAGGACATGCTTCGAAAATAATGCTTCACGACTGATCGACTCAACCCCTACGGCAGCGGCACCACCTTGTACTGCGCTGCCACCGGGCGCGCCCCCGCCGGCGGGTCGGCCTGCCGGTTCCGCTGCCGGTACGGCTCGAACAACGCCATCACCGCCTCGTTGAGCCCGACCAGTTCCTCGGCGGTGAGCAGCAGCGTCGAGTTGCTGAGCACCACGGCGTCGTACCACTCGGCGGGCTCCTCCCCGGCCCGCCTCAGCCAGGCGCGGGTCCGCTCGATGTCCCGGGCCGCGTGCGCCTCCACCAGCGCCTGCTCGGCGGCGCGGGCGTCCGCCCCCGCGTCATGACCGGCTTCGACCCACCAGTTGTTGCCGAAGGAGCGCCACACCCGCTCCCGGGCGTCGCCCCGGCTCGGCGCCTGCTCGACCAGGCCGAACTTCGCCAGCGCCCGCAGGTGGTAGCTGGTCGCGCTCGGGGACAGCCCGACGATCTCGGCGCACTCGGTGGCGGTCGCGCCGTCCTCCTTGTTGGCCAGATGTTCGATGATCGCGATTCGGGCCGGATGGGCCAGCGCCCGCATCACCTGCGGGTCGCTGATCGTCATCCGGCGCTGCTCGGGACGCGCCTCGGTCATCCCCCCATGATCCCGGCCCCGGCTCCCCCGCACCATCACCCCGCCCGGCGGCCGGGCCGGGCCGGGCCGGGCCGGGGCAGGATCTCGGCATGAGGACGTCCGTGACCATCGGCCAGATCCCCACCGGCTGGGACATCGATGCCAACCTCGCGGCGATCGGGGAGGTGCTGGCGCAGAGCCGACCGGACGACGTCGTGCTGCTACCCGAGGGCGGTACCACCCCTCCGGAACGGACGGAAAATCGGTTGCCGCCCCCCGGGACGGGAGTAGGCTGTTTCCTTCCGCCCGACGGCCGCGGTGAGTATGCACCGCAGCGGACGTCCCCGCGCCGACCGACGAGTCGGAAACGCGAGCGGCAGCGTTTTTCCCGTGTCTGAGGAGTACGTGGATGACCCTGCACGCCCAAGAACAGACCCTGGACGCGGAGCTCGCCGCCGAGCGGGCCCACCTGGACACCTCCCGCCTCGCCCTGCGCCGGATGCGGGAACGCGCCGAGGCGCTCTTCGCCACCGGTGACAAGGTCGCCGGCGACGCGTACACCGCCGAGCAGCTCGGCCGGCACATGGCCCGACGGGTCGCCGAGCTGGCCGACGACCCGACCACCCCGCTCTTCTTCGGCCGGCTCGACTTCGGCGGGGTCGCCGACGGCCGGCACAGCGGCGAGCAGGGCGCGGAACACGCCGGGCGGGAATACCACGTCGGCCGCCGGCACGTCACCGACGAGCGGGGCGAACCGCTGGTGCTGGACTGGCGGGCGCCGATCTCCCGGTCGTTCTACCGGGCCAGCGCCCGCGACCCGCAGGGCGTCGCCGTCCGGCGCCGCTTCGGGTTCAGCGGCGGCGCGCTGACCAGCTTCGAGGACGAGCACCTGGACCGGGGCGAGGAGCTGGGCACGGCCAGCCGGATCCTCACCGCCGAGATCGAGCGCCCCCGCGTCGGGCCGATGCGGGACATCGTCGCCACCATCCAGCCGGAACAGGACGAGCTGGTCCGCGCCGACCTGGCCGACTCGATCTGCGTCCAGGGCGCGCCGGGCACCGGCAAGACCGCCGTCGGGCTGCACCGGGCCGCGTACCTGCTCTATCTGCACCGGGAGCGGCTGCGCCGGGCCGGTGTGCTGATCGTCGGGCCGAACCGGGCGTTCCTGTCGTACATCGCGGCGGTGCTGCCGGCGCTCGGCGAGGTCGAGGTCGCGCAGGCCACGGTGGAGGACCTGGTCGCCCGGGTGCCGGTACGCGCGGTCGAGGACCCGGCGGTGGCGACCCTCAAGCACGACGTCCGGATGGCGGAGGTGCTGCGCCGCGCCGTCGAGGCGCACATCGGGGCGCCGACCGAGCCGATCATGGTGTCGGACGGGTCGTTCCGCTGGCGGATCGGCCTGGACCCGCTGCACCGGATCGTCGAGGAGACCCGCCGCGAGGGGCTGCCCTACACCACCGGCCGGGAACGGGTCCGGGCCCGGGTGGTCGGGCTGCTGCAACGCCAGGCCGAGGCGCGCCGGGCCGAGTCGCCGAGCGACGCCTGGCTGCGCCGGATGGGCCGGGCCAAGCCGGTCACCGAATTCCTCGACGCGGTCTGGCCGGCGCTCACGCCGGAGGGGCTGGTGCACACCCTGCTCGGCGACCCGGCCGCGCTCGCCGCCGCGGCCGACGGGCTGCTCACCGCCGAGGAGCAGGCGCTGCTGCTCGGCAGGACGGCACCGGGGGGCGAGCAGGCGGCCGCGGACGCCGTGCCCGCGCCCCGCCGCCGGACGACGACGACCGGCACCACCCTCGGCCGCACCCCGAAGGCGACGAGGTGGACCCTTGCCGACACGGTCCTGATCGACGAGGCCGCCGGGCTGCTGGACCGGCCGGCCGGCTTCGGGCACGTGGTGGTCGACGAGGCGCAGGACCTCTCCCCGATGCAGTGCCGGGCCATCGCCCGGCGCAGCGAGCACGGCTCGATCACCCTCCTCGGCGACCTGGCCCAGGGCACCGCCCCGTGGGCCGCCACCGACTGGCGGGAGTCCCTGGCCCACCTGGGCAAGCCGGACGCGGCCGTGGTGCCGCTGAGCATCGGCTTCCGGGTGCCCGCGGTGGTGGTCGCGTTCGCCAACCGGCTGCTGCCGGCGCTCGCGGTGGACGTACCCGCGGCGGAGTCGCTGCGCCACGACGGCGCGCTCGACGTGCGTACCGTGACCGACCTGACGGCGGCGACGGTGGCCGAGGTGCGGGCGGCGCTCGCGCACGACGGCTCGGTCGGGGTGATCGCCGCCGACGACGCGGTGGACCGGCTCCGCGCGGCGCTCGCCGCCGCGGGCGTCGCCACCGCGACCGCCGAGGACGTGCAGACCGCGGAGCGGGTCACCGTGGTGCCCGCGACCCTGGTCAAGGGCCTGGAGTACGACCACGTCGTGGTCGTCGAGCCGGCCGCGATCGTCGCGGCCGAGCCGCGCGGCCTGAACCGGCTGTACGTGGTGCTGACCCGGGCGGTCTCCCGGCTGTCGGTGCTGCACACCGCACCGCTGCCCGCCCCGCTCGGCTGAGCCGGCGCCCGACGAGGGTCGACGGTTTAGCTGACGTTCTGCCCGATCTGCCCCGTACGGCGGGGATTCGGTGCCACGATGCCGGCAGGGCTGCCGGCGTGGCCGCCCCCAGCCGAGAGGGGCCGACGTGAGCACCGTCCCGCCGGGCACACCCTGCTGGGCCGACCTGGCCACCCCGGGTCTCGCCGACGCGCGGCGGTTCTACCCGGAGCTGTTCGGCTGGACCGGCCGGATCGACCCCGAGCCGGAGGCCGGCGGTTACACCGTCTTCCTCCTCGGTGGCCGGGCGGTTGCCGGCGCCGGACCGCCAGCCATCCCGGACCAGGTGCCGATCTGGTCGACGTACCTGGCGACCGACGACGCCGACCTGGTGGCCCGCCGCGTCGATCGGGCCGGCGGGCAGGTGCTGGTACCCCCGTTCGAGGTCTCCGACCGAGGGCGGATGGCGGTCTTCGCCGACCCGGCCGGGGCGACGTTCAGCGTCTGGCAGCCGATGGCGATGCCGGGGGCCGAGGTCTTCGACGTGCCGGGCGCGATGAGCTGGAACGAGCTGGTCACCCCCGACCCTGAGGGCGCGAAGGTCTTCTACGAGCTGGTCTTCGGCTGGCATCCGGACGATCAGCCGATGGGCCCGGTCACCTACACCGGCTGGCGGCTCGGCACCCGGATCGTCGCCGGGATGACGCCTCCGCTGGGCGACGGCTACCCCGCGGACCTACCCGCGTACTGGTCGGTGTACTTCGCGGTTGCCGACGCCGACGCGGCCGCCGCCCGCGCCACCGAACTGGGCGGCACCATCCTGGTCCCACCCCGGGACATCCCGGCCGGGCGCTTCGCCGCCCTGCGCGATCCCCACGGTGCCCTCTTCAACGTCATCGCCCTGGCCCGCCCCGGCGCGGGTTGATCGCCCTCGCCTGTCGGCCCCCGGGTACGACCATCAATCGAGCGACGAGTCGCCCCGACGAGCACAGGAACCGGAGCCGATCCATGACCGAGCCATCACCGGGGACCCCCGCCTGGGTCGACCTGTTCACCACCGACCCCGTTGGCGCGGCGCGCTTCTACGCGCCCCTGTTCGGCTGGGCCGTCGCTGGGGCGGATCCGGGACCCACGGACGCCGGTCACCTCGTCTTCCACCAGCAGGGCAGGCCGGTGGCCGGGTCCGGGCCGGGTGCCGGCCCGCAACAGCCGCCCGCCTGGGTGATCTACCTGGCGACGGACGACGCCGACGCGGCCGGCCAGCGGGTGACCGCCGCCGGTGGTCGGGTCCTGACAGGTCCCGTCGACATCCCGGGCTCCCGGCGGACGGCGCTCTTCGCCGACCCGGCCGGGGCTCCGTTCGGGGTGTGGCAGTCGCTCGGCATGCCCGGCGCGGACGTGTTCGACGTACCCGGCTCGCTGACCTGGGCCGAGCTGACCACGCGGGAGTGGGACAGGGCGAAGGAGTTCTACGGGTCGGTCTTCGGCTGGACGGCGGACGACCAACCGATGGGCCCGGTCACCTACACCACCTGGCAGCTGGCCGGCCGCTCCGTCGCCGGGATGATGCCCATGATCGGCGATGACTGGGGCGACCTCGCGTCGCACTGGATGGTCTACTTCGCGGTGTCCGACACCGACGCCGTCGCCGACGCGGCGCACCGGCTGGGCGGGCAGGTGTTCCTCCCGCCGACCGATCTGCCCCGGGGCCGGTTCGCGGTGCTCACCGATCCACAGGGGGCGTTGTTCTCGATCCTGGGGCCTACTGCTCCGATCTGAGCGGTCGGGGGCCGGGCCGGACGGGGACGACGAGGGGGCCGTGGTCGCCGTCGACGACGCGGACGGTCGCGCGGTAGTACGTGGCGAGCAGATGCTCGGTGAGCACCTCGGCGGGCGGGCCGACGGCGGCGACCCGGCCCTCGGCGAGCAGCACCAGGCGGTCGGCGTACTCGCCGGCGATGGAGAGGTCGTGCATGGTGGCGAGCACGGTCAGGCCGTGCTCCCGGCGGAGCTGGTCGACCAGCTCCAGCACCTCCTGCTGGTGGCCGATGTCCAGCGCGCTGGTCGGCTCGTCGAGCAGCAGCAGGGTGGCGCCCTGGGCGAGCGCCCGGGCCAGGAAGACCCGCTGCCGCTCACCGCCGGAGAGGGTGGCCAGCTCCCGACCGTGGAACGCACCGAGGTCCAGCCGGTCCAGCACGTCGTCCACGGCGGCCAGGTCGGCGGCCGACTCCCGGCCCAGCGGCGGGATGTACGGGGTACGCCCGAGCAGGACGTAGTCGAGTACCGACATCCCGGCCGGCACCACCGGGGACTGGGCGACGGTGGCCACCACCCGGGCCCGGTCGCGGCGGCGCAGCGATTCGGCGGGCGTACCGAAGAGGGAGATGGCGTGCGGCGCGGGGAGCAGGCCGCCGACGGCGCGCAGCAGGGTCGACTTGCCGGCGCCGTTCGGGCCGATCACGGTGACCCACTCACCCGGGGCGACCGTGAGGTCGACCCCGGCCAGGATCGGCACGCCGCCGAGCTTCACGTGCAGGTCGCGCACCCGCACCGCCGGCGCCGTCATGAGAACACCCGCCGGGAGGTGCGCAGCACCAGGACGAAGAACGGGCCGCCGAGCAGGGCGGTGACCACGCCGATCGGGATCTCCGCCGGCGCGGCGGCGGTCCGCGCGACCACGTCGGTCAGGGCGAGGAAGGCGGCCCCGAAGAGCAGCGAGAGGGGCAGGATCACCCGGTAGCTCGACCCGGCGAGCAGCCGCACGGTGTGCGGAACGATGATCCCGACGAAGCCGATCAGCCCGGAGGCGGAGACCGCCGCGGCGGTGCCCAGCGAGGCGGCGACGATCAGCAGGTAGCGGGAGCGCTGCGGGTGCAGGCCGAGGCTGCGGGCCTCGTCGTCGCCGACCGAGAGCACGTCCAGCTCCCGCCGGTGCAGCAGCACCACCACGGCGGTGAGCAGGAAGTACGGCAGGATCAGCCGGACGTCGTCCCAGCCGGCGGTGGCGAGCCGGCCGAGCAGCCACGAGTAGACCTGCTGGATGCTGTCGGAGTGCCGTTGCAGCAGGTAGGTCTGCCCGGCGGAGAGGAACGCGGAGACCGCCACCCCGGCCAGGATCAGCGTCGCCGGGGAGCGGCTGCGCCCGCCGGCCGCACCGAGCAGGTAGGTCATGGCCACCGCGCCGAGCGAGCCGACGAACGCGGCCAGCGGCACGGTGAGTGGCAGCCCGCTCAGCGCCGCCGTCCCCGCGCCGAGGGCGATCACCGCGGTGACCGCCAGCCCCGCCCCGGCCGCCACGCCCAGCAGGTACGGGTCGGCCAGCGGGTTGCGGAACACCCCCTGGTACGCGCCGCCGGCCAGGGCGAGCAGCCCGCCGACCAGCAGGCCGAGCACCACCCGGGGCAGCCGCAGCTCGGTGACGATGGCGATCTCCTGCTCGCTGAGCCCGCTCTCCAGGTGCACACCGGGCAGCAGGTTGAGCAGTTCGGCGGCGACGCTGCCGGGCGGCAGGCTGACCGGGCCGAGGGACACCCCGGCGACCAGGGCGACGAGCACCGCGCCGATCCCGGCGACGAGCCACCGCTTGCGCAGCCCGGCCGGTCGGGGCGTACCCCCGCTGGACCCGAACCGGGTGACCGGGCGGCGGCCCGGCGCGGCGGCGGACGCCCCGGTTCCGGGCACGGCGGACGGCCGGGACGCGTCAGGCGTCCCGGCCGGCCGGGGTTGCGTGGGTGGCACCGTCACCGACGGCGGTGGGTCACGCCGGGACCTTGGCGACCGCGTCGACGATCGTCCGGAGCTGGTCGACCACGCGCGGGCCCCAGCGGGAGGCGATGTCGTCGTCCAGGGCGACCACCTGGTTGTTCTTGACCGCGCTGACGCCGGCCCAGCCGCTGCGGGCCTTGACCGCCGCCGGGGTCATCTTGCAGCACTTGGTGTCGGCCAGGAAGACGAAGTCGGGGTTCGCCTTGACGATGACCTCCTGGGAGAGCTGCGGGTAGCCGCCGTTCTTCCCGTCGGCGTCCGAGGCGTCGGCGATGTTCTCCAGGCCGGCCAGCGCGTAGATCGAACCGATGAAGGTCTTGCTGGTGGCGCTGTACAGCTCCGGGCCCAGCTCGTGGTAGTACGTCAGCTTCTTCGCCCGCTGCGGCAGGTCCTTGGTCAGCTTGGCGATGTCGTCCTTCATCAGCTTCGTGACGTCGGCCGCCTCGGCCGGGTGGCCGGTCAGCGTGCCCAGGTCGGTGATCTGCTGGTAGCTGTCGTCCAGCGTGGTGGCGGCCGGGGTGAGCAGCACCGGGATCTTCAGCGTGGTGAGCTGGGCGACGATCTTGTTGGTGTCGTTGGAGAGCACCACCAGGTCCGGGCTCTTGCCGGCGATCGCCTCGGCGTTCGGCTGGAAGCCGGAGAGGTCGCTCTTCGGCGCGTCCGCCGGGTAGTTCGACTGGTCGTCGACGGCGGTGACCTGCTTGCCGGCGCCGATCGCGAAGAGCATCTCGGTCGCCGACGGCGAGAGCGAGACGATCTTCTCCGGGCGCTTCTCCAGCGTCAACTTGCCGACCGTGACCGGGAAGGTGGCGGCCGCGGAGCTGGCGCCGGCGGCGGGGGTGTCGGTCGAGGTCTTCTCGGCGCAGGCGCCGAGGGTCAGGGCGGCCACCGCGAGGGTGGCGGCCAGGAGCCGGGGGGTACGTCGGGACATCTGTCCTCCTGTCGGTCGAGGAGTGTGCTGCTTCGCCGACAGGGGCCGCCTGCGCGTACCCGTCCGCGAGGCGCCCTTCCTCGAGAGCGCGTGTCGCGACCAACCGCAGGCGACCTGACTCGTCCCCCGTTCCGGGTCTCCGGCGGCGCCGGACCCCGGGCGGGGGCATCACAGTTGCGGGACAGCGCCGGTTTCGCACCGGCTTCGCTGCGGGTTGATCGGTGTCACGGTAGCGCACGACCAGCGGAGATCGTCCGGACGGGAGGGTGGGTGGGGCCCCGGCGGGGGTTTGTCCGGGGCCCCACCCGGATTCAGGACGCGGTGATCGTGACGTTGTCCACAGCGGCCTCGACCAGGCTGGCGCCGGAGGCGTCCGCCGCCTCCACCTGGATCCGCACCGACTGGCCGGCGTACGGGGTGAGGTTCAGGTTCGCCACCGCCCAGGCGCCGTCCCGGTCGGCTGCCGCACCGGCCTGGTTGAGCAGGGTGGTGGTGCCGCCGGCGTGGACCACGCTGACCCGGAAGTAGTCCGCCGACGAGGCGTTGGAGCCGTGCGCCAGGTACCAGGCCAGCGAGAGGGTCAGCGTGCCGGTCGCGGGCAGGGTCACCGCCGGGGAGCGGGCGCTGGTCGCCCCGCCGTCGATGTCGTAGTCCCCGGCCGCGGTGCCGGCGAGCCGGCCGGTGACCAGGTCGTTGCTCCCGGCGTACGGGACGAGTTGCTTGGCCCCCGACGAGCTGGTGGCCTGGGCGGCGCCGCGCTCCCACGCCCCGGTGGTGGCGGTGTCCGTGCCGGCCGGGTTGGTGGTCCAGCCGGTGGCGGTCTCGAAGGTGTCCGACCAGACCGTGGTGCCACCGCCGCCGGTGCCGCAGTACTGGGACTGCTTGCCGATCGCCCGGTACGGGCAGTCGGCGTACTCGGAGAGCAGCAGCACCGCCTCCCGGTTCCGCGAGGTCTGGGCGGGGATCACCTCGTCGGGCGGGTAGAAACCGCCGCCGGTGGACGAGCCCGGGTACATCTCGAAGGTGTACGCCCAGATGCCGTGCGCGGCCCACATCCAGTCGATGCTGGTGCCGTCGGCGATGTACAGGTCGCTGGACTGTTCCGGGGTGTAGTTGTTGGTGGCCGCCAACTGCTGGCCGATGGTGGCGAAGGTGCTGTACTGGTCGGCGCTCATCCCGGTGGGGGTGTTCGAGGTGGTGTAGCCGAACGGCCAGAGCACCAGCTCGGAGTAGGTGTGGAAGTCGATGTTGGCCTTGATCTGCTGCACCCCGCCGACCACCCGGCTGTTGACGAAGTTGCGCAGCGCCTGGGTCTCCGGGGCGGAGAAGGCGGACGGGCCACGGTAGGTCTCCGACGAGGTGGAGCCGGACGAGCCGCCGCAGCAGCCCCACTGGTACGCCCAGTTCCGGTTCAGGTCGGTGCCGACGTACGACGAGCCGCTGTTGGGTTGCCGGTTCTTCCGCCAGGAGCGGTACGAGCCGGTGGCGATGTCGTACTCGCTGCCGTCCGGGTTGACGGTGGGGACGATCCAGATCTCCCGGGAGTTGACGAGGTTGGTGATCCGGGAGTCGGTGCCGTAGCTGTCGGTGAAGAGGTTGAGCAGGTAGATCGCCATCTCGACGGTCAGGTGCTCGCGGGCGTGCTGCTGGGCGTTGAAGAGGATCTCCGGCTCGTTCTCGTCGGTGCCGACGTTGTCGGAGATCTTCACGGCCATCAGGTCGCGGCCCTCGTACGAGGTGCCGATGCTGCTCTTCTTGGCGATCGACGGGTGGTCGGCGACGACCTGGTTCACCAGCGCGGTCAGCTCCGCGTAGTCGTGGTAGTTGGAGTCGGCAGGTGGGAAGGCGAGGGTGCCGGCGTCACCGACGGGGGCGGGCGCGGGGTCGGCCTCCAGCCGGAACCCCAGCCGGCCGATCGCGGCGGCCTCGGCGCGGGTGGCCGAGACGTGCAGGACGCCGTGCTCGGAGTAGTCGATCGCCGCGCCGGTGCGGGCGACCGCGTTGCGGTCGGCGAAGGTGCGCGGGCCGAGCACCCGGTAGCCGGCGGCGGCCGGTGCGGGTTCGGCGGACGGTCGTGCGGAGACCGGCCCGGCGGCGACGGTGACGAGGCCGAGGCCGGCGGCGACGGCCAGGGCGAGGCCGCGCCGGAGGGGGGATGTGCGGAGGGCCATGGACAACCTCCTCGGGGTACGGGGAGATCCCGTTGTCCGCCACTTCACCAGCAGTCACATGGTCATATCAACATCCATCGCTGCCATGACCCATCCCGACCGGATCCTCACACCGGCAACGATTTTCCTTCGGCAGCCCTCTGGCGAAACTTCCCTCCGAGCGGGACAGTGAACGGCAACGCTGCCTCACCTCGCGGAGTTGCCATGGTTGCCAGCATCCCCCTGCGCGCGGTCGCCCTCGCCGGCGTCGCCGCGCTGACCCTCCTCGACGCGACCACCGCCGCCCAGGCCGACCCGGTCACCGCGCTCGTGCACGACGAGCAGATCACCTGGCAGAACTGGACCGGCGACACCGACTGGCGCTCCGGCACCGCCGCCGGCACCGCCGTCACCGCCGCCGGGCTCACCCTCGGCACCCCGGTCGGGACCACCGTCTACAAGGACCCGCACACCAACATCAAGCGGACCTGGGCGTACGGCACCTGGACGACACCGGTCACCGAGGTCGGCTTCGGCGCCAGCGAACTGGTCGCCTCCTGGAACGCCGACACCCCCGCCGGAACCTGGATCCAGGTCGAACTCCAGGGCACCTACACCACCGGCACCCGCACCCCCTGGTACGTCATGGGGCGCTGGGCTTCCGGCGACGCCGACATCAAGCGGACCAGCGTCGACAAGCAGGGCGACAAGACGTCCAGCGTCTGGACCGACACCTTCGCCATCGACGATGCGGCCAAGGGTGTGCTGCTCCGGGCGTACCAGCTCCGGCTGACCCTCTACCGGGACCCGGCGACCACCGCCACCCCGACGGTCCGGGCGGTCGGCGCGATGAGCTCGTCCGTGCCCGACCGGTTCACCGTGCCGCCCAGCGCCGGCGGCATCGCCTGGGGCACCGAGCTGGCCGTACCGCGCTACTCGCAGAACGTCCACGCCGGCCACTACCCCGAGTACGACGGCGGCGGCGAGGCCTGGTGCTCACCCACCTCGACCGAGATGGTGATCGAGTACTGGGGTCGCCGGCCCACCGCCGCCGACACCGCCTGGGTCGACCCGACCTACCCCGACCCCACCGTCAACCACGCCGCCCGGTCCACCTACGACCACCAGTACGACGGCGCCGGCAACTGGCCGTTCAACACCGCGTACGCGGCCAGCTTCCCCGGCCTGGAGGGGCGGGTCACCCGGCTGCACTCGCTGGACGAGCTGGAACACTTCATCGCCGCCGGCATCCCCGTGGTGACCAGCCAGTCCTTCCTCGCCAGCGAGCTGGACGGGGCCGGCTACGGCACCTCCGGGCACCTGATGGTGGTGATCGGCTTCACCGCCGCGGGCGACGTGATCGCCAACGACCCCGCCTCGCCGAGCAACGACGCGGTCCGGCACGTCTATTCGCGCGCCCAGTTCGAGCAGATCTGGCTGCGTACGAAGCGGACCACCGCGAGCGGTGGGACCGGCAGCGGCTCCGGCGGGATCGTCTACCTGATCAAGCCGACCAACGTGGCCTGGCCGACGGTCACCGGCTCCACCAACTGGTGACGGCACCCGGGTCCGGCGCGACGTCCGCGTCGGACCCGGGTGCACCCGGTCAGCCCCGGACGTGGCTGTCGGTGAACACCTCGCCCGACGATTCCCCGCGGCGCCGGCGCAGCTTCCGCACCATGACGACCACCCAGGCCACCAGGGCCGCTGCCCGGTTCCGCCGGCGGGGCCGGTTCCGGGTCAGCTCTCCCGGTTGGTGTCGGCCGGGCCCGGCCGGTCCTGGTCCGGCTGGTCCTCGCCGGCCAGCGCGGAGCGGAGCTGCTCCTTCTCCGCCCGCCGGCGCTCGGCCGCGGCGGCCATCTCCTCGGCCATCTCGTCGCGCCAACCGCGCAGCAGGAAGAACGAGGCCGCGGCGGAGAACGCCAGCGCCACCAGCAGCTTCAGGAAGGGGTTCATGTCGACCGGCCAGAGGGCCAGCAGCACCACCACGAACAGCCCGATCCGGCCCAGCGTGTACTTGACCGCCGCGCTCACGTTCCCACTCCTGTTCTCCGCGCACCGGGTGGCCCCGGGCGGGTGGTTCAGCCCGTCCGTCGGGCCAGCCAGTGCACGCCCTGGAACCAGAGCACCGCGTAGACCACGGTGAAGGCGAGGGCGGCCAGGCCGCCGGTGAGCAGCGGCGCAAGGCCGGCCGCCAACCCGGCGACCAGCAGCCCGCAGAGCACCGCGACCGCCCCGGCGAGCAGCGCCGCGACCACCCGGGCCGCGCCGAACTCCCAGGCCCGGAAGTCGTCCCAGAACAGCCAGGCCGGCAGGATCACCGCCAGCCAGCCGTTGGTACGCCCGAAGTCCCCGGCGCCGATCGACGCGAAGGCCCAGTCGAAGAGCACCAACGCCAGCACGCCGATCAACCAGCCGGCGAGGCCGATCCCGAGCAGGTCGCCCAGGGTGAGGATGCGTCCCTCGGCGTCCCGGCGGGGGAACCCGCTCCGCTGCTCACTCATGACGCCACGAGCGTACGCGAGCGGAGCCGGGTCACCCCTCGTCGGCTCAGGCCCAGACCTGCTGCGGCTCGGCGCGGCGCTCGGCCAGCGACGGCGGCTTCGGGTATTCCCGGACCACGTTGTAGCGGGTGTCCCGCTCGACCGGCTGGAAACCGGCGTCCCAGATCAGGTGCAGCAGGTCGTCCCGGTGCATGGTGTTCGGGGTGCCGTACGAGTCGGCGTCGTGGGTGATCTTGTATTCCACGACCGAGCCGTCCAGGTCGTCCACCCCGAAGTTCAGCGAGAGCTGCGCAACGGAGAGGCCGTGCATCACCCAGAAGTTCTTGAGGTGCGGGATGTTGTCGAAGAGCAGCCGGGAGACCGCGAACGTCTTCAGCGACTCGGCCGGCGAGGCCATCGTGGTCCGGGCCTGGATCCGGTTACGGATCTTGCCGTCCGCGGAGTCGACGAAGTCGTGCTGGTAGCGCAGCGGGATGAAGACCGCGAAGCCGCCCGTCTCGTCCTGGAGCTCACGCAGCCGCAGCACGTGGTCGACCCGGTGCCGGGGCTCCTCGATGTGGCCGTAGAGCATGGTCGCCGGGGTCTTCATGCCCTTCGAGTGGGCCAGCCGGTGGATCCGCGACCAGTCCTCCCAGTGGCACTCGTGGTCCACGATGTGCTGGCGGACCTCCCAGTCGAAGATCTCCGCGCCACCGCCGGTCAGCGACTCCAGGCCGGCGTCCATCAGCTCGTCGAGGATCGCGTCGGCGCTCAGCCCGCTGATCTTCTCGAACCACTGCACCTCGGTCGCGGTGAAGCACTTGAGCTTGACGTTCGGCAGCGCCGCCTTCAGCTCCCGCAGCACCTTCGGGTAGTAGCGCCAGGGCAGCGTCGGGTGCAGGCCGTTGACGATGTGCAGCTCGGTGAGCTGCTCGTCCTCCATCTCCTTGGCCTTGCGGACCGCCTCGTCGATGCGCATCGTGTAGGCGTCCTTCTCCCCCGGCTTGCGCTGGAAGGAGCAGTACGCGCAGGACGCGGAGCAGACGTTGGTCAGGTTGAGGTGCCGGTTGACGTTGAACATCACCCGGTCGCCGTTGAGCTCGGTGCGCCTGTGGTGGGCGAGCCGGCCCAGCCAGGCCAGGTCGTCGCTGTCGTAGAGGGCGATGCCGTCCTCGCGGCTCAGCCGCTCCCCGGCGTACACCTTCGCTTCGAGCTCGCGCTTGAGTCCGGCGTCCATCGAAAGCCACGTCCCTTCCACTGCGGTCCCGGTCGAGCCTACGTCGGCCCACCGACGCGCCGTCAGGTCGGGCACCGGCAGCGACGCACTTCACCGAAGTCTCGGGCTCATGTAACGACGCACGCATCGACATCGCTTTCTCTGTCGGGTAAGACATGGGTGGGACGCGACACACACTGGTAGCGTCCCGGATCGCCGCGCTCACCACACGCGCGGCACGGCACGCCGGACTGGGGAGCGGAATGGTCGACAGCGGGCGCAGGTCACGGCAGCCACGACGGAGGAGCCCGGTGATCTCGCCGGTGCTACGCCCGACGCTCTGGTCCGCCCTGCTCGGCGCGGTCGCGGCGATGGCCCTGGCCACGCCCTCGTACGCCGACCCGGCGCTGCCCGGCGTGGTCCCCGACAGCGGCGCCCGCCCGGTCGCCGCCGGTGACCTGCGGCTGCCCGGCGCCGTGCCCGGCTACCCGACCCCGACGCTGCCCGGCGGCGTCACCACCCTGCCGGTCGCCGGCATCCCCGCCAACCCGCTGCTGACCCGGATCACCGCCCTTCAGGACCAGAACCGGCAGCTCGGCGACCGGATGCTCGAGCTGCGCCAGCAGCGCGACGACGCCCGCGCGCAGCTGGCCACCGCCGAGCGTGACCTGGCGACCGCCCGGGACGCGCTGACGAAGGCCCAGGAGCGCGCCGACGACGTCGCCGCGGACGCCTTCAAGGCCGCCGCCGCCCTGCCGCCGGGTGAACTCGCGGCGGATCTCCACGGGCTCAGCGTCCTGCAACGACTCTCCCGGGGCGAGCAGGCCGACGGCGCGACCACCGCCGCGGCCGGCGAGCTGTCCCGCGCCCGGGCCGGCGAGCAGTGGGCCGTCCAGGCGCTCACCTCCGCCCAGGACCGGGTCCGTCGCACCGACGGGGAGCTGACCGCCGCCCAGGCCACGCTGCGGGCCAGCGACACCGAGCTGATCAAGCTCCGCGCCGACAACCAGGCCCAGCTGATCCAGGCCGAGCGCCAGCAGGAGGCCGCCGAGCAGAGGCTCGGCGCGGCGTACGTCGAGGGGCAGAGCAGCACCGGGCTGATCGCGAGCCCGGAGGCGCTGGCCGCCGTCCGCTACGCCCTGGCGCAGCTCGGCGACCCGTACCTCTGGTCGGCCGAGGGGCCGGACCGTTTCGACTGCTCGGGTCTGATGTGGGCGGCGTACCGGTCGGCCGGCTACTACGACCTGCCCCGGGTCTCCCGCGACCAGTACTTCGCCACCCGGGCCAAGACCGTCGCCCCCGGCGCGCTGCTCCCCGGTGACCTGCTCTTCTTCGCCTCCGGCAGCAGCTGGACGACCATCCACCACGTCGGGATGTACATCGGCGGCGGCAAGATGGTGCAGGCGCCGAGCACCGGCGACTTCGTGAAGATCTCCACGGTCCGGTGGTCCGGCCTCTACGCCGCCACCCGGGTCGTCGGGGCGGTACCCGGCCCGGCCATCCCGGTTCCGCCGGCGCCGGCGACCACCGGGCCGACCACGCCGTCGCCGAAGCCGAGCACGACGCCGTCGCCGCGGCCCGGTGCGACGGGCACGACGCCGAGCCGACCCCCGACGACGACGCCGACCACGCCGTCGTCGACGCCGTCGACCACCCCGTCGCCGACGCCCACCACGCCCCCACCGGCCACCACGCCGCCGGCCACCACGCCGCCGCCGCCGTCCACGGAGGCGCCCGCGCCGGAGCCGAGCGCGTCGGAGACCACCGCCGCGCCGACCCCGGAGACCAGCAGCATCGCGCCGACCACGGCCGAGAGCAGCAGCGCTCCGGAGACCAGCAGCTCGGTCACGGCCTCGGCGAGCACCGGCAGCTGACCTGCGGCGGCCGGACCGGACCGGCTCCGGTGTCCACTCCGACTGTGCCGACGGGGTGGAATGTGGCACCGTGACATCCAGGCACATCCGTACCCCGGGCGACGGGTGGGATGCGAGCGTGGCGCGGAGGACGAGGCATGGGCGAACACCAGGTTCCGGCGGAGACCGTCGACCGCGGATCCGTGCCTGATCCCGCCCACACACCATCCGCCGGCGAGGTGGCGGCCAAGCCGGCGCGCGCCCGGGCCAGCGTCACCACCGCGACCGCCCCGCCCGCGGGCACCGACCTCCCGACGGCACCGTCCAGCGGCACCACCTACCGCGCGGGTACGCCCACCCGGCCCGCCGCCTCCGGCGACGCCGACCGCCCGGGCACGGGCTCCGGCCTCCCGCCGGCCGCTTCGCCGGCGCCAGCCGCTCCGGCCGTGCCGGAGCAGCGGGGCGCCACGCCGGGCGGTTCCGCCCGGGCCAGCGCCGCCGTGCCCGGACTCAGCCGGGTCTCCGCCGAGGAGGTGTCCGGCGCCGCAGCCGATGCGGCCGCCCGGTCCGCGGGTGGCGCGCCGACCGTCTACCGCTCGGCCCCGGTCAACCCCGAGCCGCCCGAGCCGGCCCAGCCGCCGGAGCCGGCCCAGCCGCCCACCCCGCCGACGCCGGAGCCGGAGCCGGCCCCGGCGCCCGCCCCGATCCCGGAGCCACCGGCGCCCGGACCGTTCCCGCCGCCGGTGCCACCGCT
>NZ_JBAKHO010000033.1:0-62151 GCF_036902735.1 Micromonospora lacuserhaii
GCCCTCGCCCAGACCGGCGAGCAGCGGCGCGCCGGCGGCGGCGACGTCCAGGGCGCGGACGACCAGCCGGGCCGCCGGCCGGCCCGGTCGGGTCGCGGCGGCCGCGTCGGCGTCGAGCAGGGTGTGCGCCTCGCCGTTGACGTCCACGGCCGACCACAGCGCCGTCACGTCGAGACCGAGACCCCCGAGGGCGTCGCGGAGCTGGGTCGGGGAGGTGGGGCGGCTCGGGTCGTCGTGCAGCGGCCACCACTCGTCGTCGCTGTGCCGCTCGTGCGCCGGCCGGCGGTCGAAGAGTTCGGTCAGCGCGAAGTCGTTCTGCGCCGCGACCACGACCACGGCGCCGGCGGCGGCGGTCCGGGCCAGCGCGGTGGCCCGCCGCGCCCAGTCCTGCTGCGGCGAGTCGGTGCTCATCACCCGGTCCACGCCGTCGGCGGCGACCACCAGGTCGAACGCCGTCCCGGCGGGCAGCGAGTCGACGAACCCGTCGAGCGAGCCGGCCACGAAGGTGACCTCGCCGTCGGGCCGCGCGTCGCGCAGCGCCTCCGCGTCGGTCACCGAGCGGACCAGCACCGTCGTCCGGGCGCTGCGCGCGGCGATCGCGGCGATGACGTCGGTGCCGTGCGGGCCGACCACCAGGGCGTGCGAGGCCCGGGGCAGCAGGTCGGCCAGGAGGGCGACCAGCACCGGGCCGCCGGCCGGGGCGCGCCCGCCCGAGTAGTCGCTCCAGGGCTGCATCTCGCCCCGGACGACCTCGACGTTGATCGAGCCGTTGTCAGTCACGTTCGTTCCAATCGAAGAGCATGCGCATCTCGGCCGGCGACATCATCCAGTCGCGCCCGAGTTCCTCGTCGGTGATGTCCCTGGCCACCTTGACATCGATGTCCTTGCCCAGCATCTCGGGCCAGAGCCGGGCCACCCGGGCGATGCCGCCGAAGACGGGGTTCTCGCCCTCCATGGCCATCGGGTCGCCGTAGACGGCCGGCTCGCAGCCGGCGGCGACGCCGAAGAACACCGCCGTGGAGAGCCGGTTGGCGGCGACCCGCTTGTGTCGGCGGAACGCCTCCAGCTGCTTGTACAGGAAGCGCCGGTCGGTGCCCTCGTAGTTCCAGCCCCGCTTGCCGAAGCTGATCACGTCGAAGCCGGCCTTCTCGTAGAAGCCGCGGACCTCGGGACGCTCGTACTCGGTGTAGTAGAGGCTGAACGTCACCGGGCCGGTCTCGGTCTCCCGGATCTCGTCGATCAGTCGGGCGTGGTCACCCTGGATCTTGCCGCCCTCCCAGCCGTGGAAGAGGAACCACAGGGTGCCCTCCCGCTCCTCCTCGGGCACCCGACCCAGGTCGGGTTCGAGGTCCATCAGATAGAGCCAGGGGGCGCCGATGACGTGGTAGTTGCGCCGGCCGAGGGAGTGGCCGCGCCGGCGGGGCGCGTCGCTCCACACGTAGCGCCACGCGCCGTCGAAGAACTCGTGCACCGGGTTCCAGCCGCAGCCGACGTTCCAGCCGTGCTGCAGGTAGCCGCGGATCCGCGGGGGGAACTCGTCGTCCAGGCCGCAGTGCCGGGCGAGGATGTGCGTCTGGCCGTAGTAATGGTTGTGATGGTGCATGATCACCGTACCTCGAGATGCAGTCGGCCGGAGCGGGGTCGCAGGCTGGTCGACCGACCGCCGGTCTCGGCGTCCAACGGCAGCCGGGCGATGAGGAAACCGTCGGCCTGCAGGGCGTACGGCGACCCGCCCGCCGCCGGCAGCGCGAACAGCGTCCAGTCGGCCAGCATCCGGTGCGCCGGCTGGTCGGCCAGCGGCGGCACGTGCAGGTCGACCAGGTCGACCGCGGCGGACCAGCCGTCGGTGTCCGCGCGCAGCTCGCACGGCACGTCGACGTGGTCGTCGGAGTCGTCCAGGTAGCGCCGCCACACCACGTCGCCCAGCGGGCCGTCGTCCCAACGGCGTCCGGTCACCACGAGCCGGTCGCCCGCGTCGATGCGGACCTGTTCGGCGCGCAGCTGCACCGGGCCCTCGAAGACGTTGACGTACTGGTTGGGCGAGCGGGTGACGGTGATCAGCCGGCCGTGGTGCACGGTGGACACCGCGGCGTCCAGCCCGGTGGCGAGCAGCAGCCGCCGGCCCTGGTCGCTTTCGATGCTCGGCACCCGGGCGGTGCGCTGGGTGAACGGGTCGTCCGGGTTGACCGAGTCGTGCAGGTCGTCCAGGGGGATCCGGGCGGTGAACGCCGTCCGGCTGCCGTCGGGCCGGGTGTCCAGGTCGACCCGCAGGTTGCCCGCCGAGCGGGACAGCTGCAGGTACGCGCCGGTCAGATCGGCGGGCAGCCGCCCGGAGAGCGTCAGGGCGTCGTCGGAGACGACCGCCCCGGTCAGCTCCACCGGGCGCACCGACTTGCGCAGGGCAAGCTCCCCGGTGCTGGTGCCGCCGGGCTGGATCCACACGTCGTCGCTGACCCACCCGCCGGTGGCGTGCTGCGGGTTGCCGGGCTGCGGGTTGCTCACCGTGCCGCGCCGGCGCAGCAGGCCGGAGCGGAAGTCGACGGCGAGGTGCGCCGCGGTCACCCCGGCGGGCATGGCGGCCAGCGCCGCGCGGGGCACCCGCACCTCGAAGCCGACCAGCGCCTGCTCGGTGTGCGAGTCGCGGGCGGTGAACCGCTGGACCGGCAGGTCGACCCGCTTGCCGCCGTAGGTCAGCGCCACCCGCAGCGTCGAGTTGGTGCTGGTGGGCAGGTGCCGGATCTCGGCGGTGCCGCGCACCACCAGCGCCGCGTCGTCCCAGCTCAGATCGGTGACGGTGGAGTGCACCTTCAACTCCTGCCGCGGCAGCCGGTACAGCTGGCGCGGCACGCCCGACCCGCCGCTGGCGGCGGGGTAGGCGTTCTCGTAGCGCCAGGGCAGCACGGAGTGTCGGCGGGCCCGGGCGCCGCCGGCCAGGCCGCCGTCGGCGCGGAACTCGGCCAGCCGGCGCAGCAGGTCGGCGTCGCCGGCCTCCAACGCGCGGTACTGCAACCGGTCGTACGACGAGGCGGCCTCCAGCACGGCGGGGTCCAGCCGGTGGGTCAGCCGCTGCCCCAGCGCGACCAGCGGTTCCCGCTCGTGCTCCTCGGCGGTGGCGAACGCCTGCACGACGGTGGCCAGGTCGATCTCGGCGAAGTGCCGGTGCACGATGGGCCGCAGCTCGGGGGCACGCTTGTCGAGCAGGTCCAGCACCATCTCGGCGGAGACGATCCGGTCGGCCAGGTTGCCGTACTGGAACTTCTGCTGGGTGATCGACTCGCCGGACTCGCGCTCACGCCAGAAGTAGACCGGGGCGGCGAGGCAGTCCACGGTGACCGCGTCCAGGTGGCCCTTGAGGGTGACCGGGTAGTCCTCGTACCGGATCGGCGGGAACTCGAGCTTGAACTCGTCCCAGAAGGAGCGCCGGTAGACCTTGTTCCAGACCATCCGGTCCAGCGCCAGGTTCGGGTACTCCAGGATGTGGGTGGCCTGCCGGTCGGCGGTGAAGATGCTGCGGTGCAGGTACGCCACCCGTACGCCGGAGGTGTTGTTGAACCGGCGGGCGTTGCCACCGACGAGGGAGGAGCCGCTCTGGTCGAGGGAGCGGACCATCACCTCGTAGGCGTGCGGGGCGACCAGGTCGTCGCTGTCGACGAAGGTGATGTACTCGCCCTGGCTGTTGCGTACGCCGGTGTTGCGGGCCGGTCCGAGCCCCTGGTTGTCCTGGGTGACGATCCGGAAGCGCGGGTCGCGGTCGCAGAACTCCTGCGCGATGTCGGCGCTGTGGTCCTTGGACCCGTCGTCGACCAGGACGACCTCGAAGTCGCGGAACGTCTGCCGGGTCAGCGACTCCAGGCAGTCCCGGATGTAGTCGCCGACGTTGTAGAAGGGGACGACGATGCTAAGCCGAGGCGCCATGCCGCCTCCTCCCGGCAGCCGGACGCGTCGCGGCTGCGGCGAGACGTCTCGCCACCGTGCGACACCGGACGGGGCTGGCGGCGGACGCCTGGTACTCCACGACACCACTTTCTTCAGGGTTGGGGCCGACGATCGGCACCCAGGCTAGCCGAACCGGGCGTGCCCGCCGATTACCGGCCCGAGCCTGTTGTACCGCGATGTACCGCGAATGCACATGCTGAGGCTGCGCCGACCGGGTCGGTGACGTGACCGCCGTCACCTCCGCTCAGCGGGCAATCACTTTTGGTGATGCCGTGACCAGCGCGTACGCCATCCGCAACGCCAGCCCGCGGGCCCGGCCACGACCGCGTCGGCGGTCGGATCGGCGGTGACCTTCGGGGGTGTGCGCCGACGGTAGACGATGCCGGGCCGGCCGCGACAGGGGCGATGTTCCTGCGCCGGGGCGTACCGGACGCATACGGTCGCAGGTGATGGGCGGTGAGGCGACGTGGACCCGACCGGCCCGGCGGAGCCGGCCGGTGCGGACCGGCCTGCTGCTGGGCGGCCTGGCGATGATCCTGTGCCTGGTCGGGGTGGCCGGGCTGGGGGCGTGGAACCTGCAGGTGATCATCGGGGCCAGCGGCCCGGTGCGGGAGACCGCCGACGGGTTCTTCCGGGAGGTCTCCGCCGGTGAGGTGGACCGGGCGTACGAGCGGCTCTGCGCGCCGGCCCGGGGCCGGTGGAGCGAGGTGGGCTTCGCCGGCTGGGTGCGGACCCCGCCGGTGGTCAGCGGCTACGAGATCGTCGACGTGTCGGTGCGCACCAAGGGCGGCAAGCCGGTCGGCGAGGTGATCGTGCGGGTCACCCGCGACGGGGGCGCCAGTGAGCAGCGGACCCTGCCCATGGTCCGGGAGAAGGGGGAGTGGCGGGTCTGCGGCGACCCGTTCTAGATCAGGAGCGCGGGCCGAGGTCGCCGGAGCGGAAGTGCCGCCGGCAGAGCACCTGGTAGCGCACGTCGGCGGTATCGGCGGTGTCGCCGATGACCACCTGGGCGCCCTCGCGCACGACCCGCCCGTCGACGACGCGGGCGTTGAGCAGCCCCTCCCGGCCGCACCAGCAGAGCACCTCGATCTGGATCCGGGCCACGGAGTCGGCCAGCTCGAACAGCCGCTGCGCGGCGGGGAAGAGGCAGGAGCGGAAGTCGGTGGCCAGGCCGAACGCGTACACGTCGACGTCGTAGCTGTCGACCAGCTCGGCCATCTGCTCGACGTGCTCCACGTTGTAGAAGGACGCCTCGTCGCAGATGAGGTAGTCGACGCGTACCCCCTCGGCCCAGGTGTCGCGGACCAGCGCGCGCAGGTCGAGGTCGTCGGTGACCTCGACGGCGGAGTGGGCCAGGCCGATGCGGCTGGTGACCTGGGGCCCCAGCGACCGGTCGATGCGGGTGGTGACCAGCCCGCGCCGGCCCTGCCGCGCGTGGTTGTAGTTCATCTGCAGGGCCATGGTGGACTTGCCGCAGTCCATCGGCCCCCAGAAGAACTTCAGCGCGGCGGCGTGCAGCGGTCGCCCGTCGACGCCGCGGGCGGCGGCGCAGCCGGCCCGGCTGTCGTCCGGACCCGGGAGGGGGCGGGCCAGGCAGGTCGGGGCGGCAGCGGCGTCGTCGGTCACGTCGGGGCAGCCTAGTCCATCGAGCGGCCCCGATCCGGCCGGTCAGAGCACCCGGGGCGGGGTGTTGCCGGCGGCGACGATGGCGCGCCGGATCGGCACGGCGGCCAGCAGCGCGAAGCCGACCACGAAGAAGATCAGCAGTGAGACCAGGCCCACCCGGTAGGAGGCGGTGAGCTGGAACACCAGGCCGAAGGCGAGCGGGCCGAGCCAGCTGGTGCCCTTGTCGCTGATCTCGTAGAAGCCGTAGTACTCGCCCTCGCGACCGGCGGGGATGAGCTGGCTGAACAGCGAGCGGCTCAGCGCCTGGCTGCCGCCGAGCACCAGGCCGATCGCCCCGCCGAGGATCATGAACGGCAGCGGCGCCTCGGCGGGCAGCCGGAACGCGGCGATGATCACGCCGGTCCAGAGCACCAGGGACAGCAGTACGGTCTTCCAGGCGCCGATGCGCCGGGCGAGCGCGCCGAGGGCGAGCGCGCCGCCGAAGGCGAGGAACTGCACCAGCAGGATCGTCACGATCAGGGTGCTCTGTTCCAGCCGCAGCTCCTCGGTGCCGTACTGGCTGGCCAGGGTGATGACGGTCTGGATGCCGTCGTTGTAGACCAGGAAGGCGAGCAGGAAGAACAGCGTCAGCGGGTACGCCTTGATCTGGCGCAGGGTGTGGCCGAGCTGCCGGAACCCGTCGGTGAGCACGTTGCCGCCGCCGCGCAGCGCCGCGGCGGTGGGGTGTTCGCGCAGCCAGCGCAGCGGCACCAGGGTGAACGCCGCCCACCAGATGCCGGCGGAGACGATCGACCAGCGGGCCAGGTCGAGGGTGCGCTGCGGGTTGCCCTCCTCGCTGAGCATGGTCACCGCGACCAGGTTCAGCGCGAGCAGCAGCCCACCGCCGAGGTAGCCGATGGCCCAGCCGCGGCTGGAGATGCCGTCACGCTCGTCCGGGCCGCCGAGCTGCGGCAGGAACGAGTTGTAGACGACGATCGCGGCCCCGAAGGAGATGTTGGCGATCAGGAACAGCGCCCCGCCGAGCAGATACCGCTCACCGGTGACGAGGGCGAACGCGATGGTCGCGCCGGCGCCGGTGAACGCGGCGGCGGCGAGCAGCCGCTTCTTGTGCGTCGACCGGTCGGCGATCGCGCCGACCACCGGCAGCACGAAGACGGTGAGGAAGACCGACAGCGAGATCAGGTAGGGGTAGTACGAGCCCGCGGCGACCCGGATGCCCAGGGGGTGCACGTAGCCGTCGCAGCTGTCGGCGCCGAGTTCGCAGCCGGCCGCCAGTTCGGTGACGGTGGTGAGGAACGGGCCGAGGAAGACCGTGATGACGGTGGTCTGGAACGCCGAGTTCGCCCAGTCGTAGAGGTACCAGCCGCGCCGTTCCCGGCGGGTGCTGGCCGGCGGTGGGGTGTCGGCAACGGCAGGGGTGACCGTCTCGGCCATCGGGGTCCTCGGGGTTCAGGCGGCCCAGTGGCCGCGGCTGCGGTAGACGTCGCGCAGCACGCCGACGTGATCGGTCATGATGCCATCCACCCCAAGATCAAGTAAGTCGTGCATCTGGGCGGGTTCGTCGATCGTCCAGACATGCACCTGCAACCCGAGACGGTGGCAGTAGGCGAGGAACCGGCGGTCCACCACGGGCACCCGGCCGTAGTGCGGCGGCACCTGGGCGGCGACCACCGACTCCGGCAGCCGCAGCGCCCGGCCGTGCAGCGAGGCCAGCCACAACCGGGCCACCCCGCGCATGCCCAGGCTGGTGGCCACCCGGCCCTGCGTCAGCGCCCGCAGCCGGGTCAGCCGCGCGTCGCTGAACGAGGCCAGCAGCACCCGGTCGGCGGCGCCGGCCCGGGTCACCGCGGCGACCGCCGGTTCGACGCCGGGGTCGGACTTCACGTCGACGTTGAACCGGACCTGCGGCCAGGCGCCCAGCACCTCGTCCAGCCGGGGTACGACGGCGGCGCCGCCGACCCGGACCGAGGCGAGGTCGGCCCAGCGCAGCTCGGCGATGCGCCCGCGCTGCCCGGTGACCCGTTGCAGGGTCTGGTCGTGGAAGACCACGGCCACCCCGTCGGCGGTGGCGTGCACGTCGGTCTCCACGTACCGGTAGCCGAGGCCGACCGCCCGGGTGAACGCCTCGACGGTGTTCTCGTCACCGTCGGCGGCGCCGCCGCGGTGGGCGAAGGCCAGCGGCGCGGGCGCGTCGAGGTAGCCGAAGCGGGGCTGCACGCCCGGCAGTATGCCCGCCCCGGGTGGCGTACGGGTGACCGGCCGGCGACCATCCGACCCGACCGATACTCCCTTCCTATCCGTCCCTGTCATGCCTGAGCGGTCAGGCCAGCCAGCCGGCGGTGGTGGCGGTGACCGCCCGGCCGTCGAGGTCGCTGAGCTTCATGCCGACGAACTGCCGGGCGGTGGGCGAGGTCTGCACCCGGGGTGCCGGTTCGGGGTCGGTCAGGGTGGCGACCACCACCGCCGCGGCGTCCGCCGGGGACTGCGCCGCCGCGAACGCCCCGGCGCTGCGCTGAAGGTACGCCCGCAGCGCCGGCCCGTACACGCCGGCCGCGGCGACGGCGGCGTCGGTGTCGATGCCGACGTTGGCGACGAACTCGCTGGCCACCGCGCCCGGCTCGACAACGGTCACGGTGACCCCGACGGTGGCGGCGAGCGGGGCGAGGGACTCCATGTACCCCTCGACGGCGAACTTGGCCGCGCAGTACGCCTCGTTGAACGGCTGCCCGATCACCCCGCCGACGCTGGTGACGCTCACCAGTCGCCCCCGGCTGGCGCGCAGGTGCGGCAGGGCGGCCCGGCTGACGTGCAGCACGCCGAAGAAGTTGACCTCCATGACGGCGCGCACGTCGTCGACGGTCTCCTGTTCCAGGGTGCCGACGTGTCCGGCGCCGGCATTGTTGACCACCGCGTCGAGGCGCCCGTACCGGCCGATCACGTCGGCCAGCGCGGCGGTGACGGAGGCCTGGTCGGTGACGTCGAGCCGGCGTACGTCGATCAGGCCGGCGACCCCGGCGGCGTCGGCGGCGGCGCGCAGCCGGTCGGCGCGGGACACGTCGCGCATGGTGGCCACGGTCCGCCAGCCGGCGCGGGCGCAGCCCAGCGCGACCTCCAACCCGATGCCGGTGGACGTCCCGGTGATCAGCACGGTCTGCTCGCTCATCTGTTCCCTGCTTCCGTGACGGGGTGCTCCGGGCAGAGTCTCATCGTTCGAGCGCACTCGAAGGCAAACCCGACGACCGTCGCGGCCCGCTCAGCCGGGCGGGCGGCGGCGGTGGGAGCGGCTGGTGTCGATCGGCCGGCCGGGGTCGACGTGCCGGGGCCGGTCCGGCTCGTCGGGGCGCAGCGGCACCAGGGCCGCGGTGATCGCGTCGGTGATCCGGTCGGTGCCGATGCGGGCGGCGCCGGGCGTGCCCCGGTCGAGGTCGTGCAGGTCGAGCGGGTCGCCGAAGCGGACCCGGATCACGGGGCGGCGCCACAGGGACCGGGCGAGGCCGCGCAGCATGCCCTTGGGCGCCCGGTACGGCAGCACCTCGTGCGAGCCCCACTGGGCGACCGGGACGATCGGGGCCCCGCAGGCCAGGGCGAGCCGGGCGGCGCCGGTCTTGCCGCGTTCGGGCCACATGCCCGGGTCCAGGCCGATGCGCCCCTCGGGGTAGACCAGCACCACGGAGCCGGCGGCGACCGCGTCGGCGGCGGCGTCGAGGGCGCGGTGCACGGCGGCGGTGCCCCGGTCGACGCGCAGGTGCCCGGCGCGGCGCATCAGCCCGCCGAGGACGGGGGCGCGGAACAGTCCGCCGGTGGCCATGAAGCGGGGGGCGACGCCACGGGCCCGGCAGGCGGCGGCGAGCACCACCGGGTCGAACGGGCTGATGTGGTTGGCGGCCAGGATCAGCGGCCCACGCCGCAGGGGCACCGGCACGTCGCCGGTGACCTCCAGCCGGGCCAGGGCGCCGACGACGAGGCGGGCGACGAGCTGGGCGGCGCGCCACAGCAGCGGCGGCTTCCACATGGTCGGGGTGTTCATCAGTGACGGATGGTCGCACGCATGAGGGTGACGGTGGGGGCCGGTCCCGGGCCGGGCGGCAGAGGTGATCAGGGTCATTGGTCCCGGGTGGGGTCGGGACCCCCGGCCCTGCCGCTTTGTCTACGACGAGCAGTAGTATTTACTACGTCTCGTAGTATGAACAGCTGGGGGTTTCAGGTGGACGCGTTGGACGTCGCCCGCTGGCAATTCGGTGTCACCACCGTCTACCACTTCCTTTTCGTGCCGCTGACCATCGGCCTGTCCGTGCTGGTCGCCATCCTCCAGACCCTGTGGCACCGCACCGGCGACGAGCGGTACCTGAAGCTGACCAAGTTCTACGGCAAGCTCTTTTTGATCAACTTCGCGATGGGTGTGGTCACCGGCATCGTGCAGGAGTTCCAGTTCGGCATGAACTGGAGCGACTACTCCCGCTTCGTCGGCGACATCTTCGGCGCCCCCCTGGCCATCGAGGCGCTGGTCGCCTTCTTCCTCGAGTCGACCTTCATCGGCCTGTGGATCTTCGGCTGGGAGCGGCTGCCCAAGCGCCTGCACCTGGCCAGCATCTGGGCCGCCGCGATCGGCACCAACCTCAGCGCCTACTTCATCCTCGCCGCGAACTCGTTCATGCAGAACCCGGTCGGCTACCGGATCAACCCGACCACCGGCCGGGCGGAGCTGACCGACTTCGTCGCCGTGCTGACCAACAAGGTCGCGTTGGTCACCTTCCCGCACACCCTGTCCGGCGCGTTCCTGGTGGCCGGGTCGCTGGTCGTCGCCGTCGGCCTGTTCCACGTGATCCGCCATCGGGACAGCGCCGACGCCGGGGCGTACCGGTTCGCCACGAAGTTCGGCTCCTGGGTGGTCCTGGTCTCCTCGGCCCTGGTGATGTTCACCGGCGACATCCAGGGCAAGATCATGACGGACGTGCAGCCGATGAAGATGGCCGCCGCCGAGGGCCTCTACACCACCGAGAGCCCCGCCTCGTTCTCCGTGCTCACCGTCGGCAGCCTCGACGGCAGCCGTGAGGTCTTCGCCCTCAAGATCCCGTACCTGCTGTCGTTCCTCGGCACCGGCGACCCGAACGGCACCGTGCAGGGCATCAACGACCTGCAGGCCCAGTACGCCAGCCAGTACGGCGCCGGCAGCTACACCCCGATCATCCCGGTCACCTACTGGAGCTTCCGCTTCATGATCGCCTTCGGGATGGCCGCCGCCGCGATCGCCCTGCTGGTCCTCTGGAGCCAGCGCAAGGGCCGCACCCCGACCAGCAGATGGCTGCTGTGGGCCGGCCTGGTGATGCCGGTGCTGCCGCTGCTGGCCAACTCCTTCGGCTGGATCTTCACCGAGATGGGCCGGCAGCCGTGGATCGTCTTCGGCGAGATGCTCACCCGCAACGGGGTGTCCCGCACCGTCTCCCTGGCCGAGGTGCTCACCTCCTTCACCGCGTTCACGCTGATCTACGCCACCCTGGCCGTGGTCGAGTTCAAGCTGCTGGTCCGCTATGCCAGGGCCGGCGTACCGGAACTCACCCCGGAGCCCGAGCCCGCCGACGACAGCGACGACGCCGAGCGTCCGCTCGCCTTCGCCTACTGATCCCGGAGCGCATCGTGGAACTGACCACCATCTGGTTTCTCCTCGTGGCCGTGCTGTTCACCGGCTACTTCATCCTCGAGGGATTCGACTTCGGCGTCGGCATGCTGCTGCCGGTGCTGGGCCGCGACGACCGGGAACGCCGCGTCCTGATCAACACCATCGGCCCGGTCTGGGACGGCAACGAGGTCTGGCTGATCACCGCCGGCGGCGCGATGTTCGCCGCCTTCCCCGAGTGGTACGCCACCCTCTTCTCCGGCTTCTACCTGCCGCTGCTGCTGATCCTGCTGGCCCTGATCGCCCGGGGGGTGGCCTTCGAGTACCGGCACAAGCGCCCCGAGGCGTCCTGGAAGCGCCGCTGGGACGCGGCGATCTTCTTCGGCTCGCTGGTGCCGGCGATCCTGTGGGGTGTGGCCTTCGCCAACATCCTGCGCGGCGTGCCGCTGGACGCCGACCACGAGTACGTCGGCGGCCTGTTCGACCTGCTCAACCCGTACGCCCTGCTGGGCGGCCTGACCACGCTGGCGCTCTTCCTCACCCACGGCGCGGTGTTCATCGCGCTGAAGACCACCGGTGAGATCCGCGAGCGGGCCGGCGCGCTGGCCGTGAAGCTCGGCCTCGGCACCGCCGTGGTGGCGGTGGCCTTCCTGGCCTGGACGCTGAGCATCCGCTCCAGCGCGGCGGCCGTCGTGCTCGCCGTGGGCGCGGCCCTCGCCCTGGTCGCCGGTCTCGCCGCCGCCCGGGTACGCCGGGAGGGCTGGGCGTTCACCGGCACCGCCGTGGCGATCGCCCTGGCCGTGGCGACCCTGTTCGCGGCGCTGTTCCCCAACGTCATGCCCTCGACGCTGGACGCCGCCGGCACGCTGACGGCGACCAACGCCGCGTCCACCCCGTACACCCTGAAGATCATGACCTGGGTGGCGGTGGTCTTCACCCCGATCGTGCTGGCCTATCAAGGATGGACCTACTGGGTGTTCCGCAAGCGAATCGGGGTACAGAACATCCCGCAACACTGAAGGGCGCGCATGTGGGGCGCGAGGGCGCGGGGCCGGTGCGAGGGGGTCGCACCGGCCCCGCGGTGCGTTCACGCCCCGGCCAGCTCCGCGTCGGCGCGCCGCTTGAGCAGGGTCAGGACCCGGGCCGTGACGGCCGTGTCGGCGGCGGGAATGTCGGCGTACAGCCGGGCGGTGAGGTCGGCGACGGCGTCCGCGATGCGCTGCCGCCGGGCGGCGCCGGCGTGGGTCAGCGCGAGCCCGGAGCCGCCCGCCGGCAGCTCGCGCAGCAGCCCGGCGGCGGTCAGCTCGTCGAGCGTGGCCCGCGCCGTGGTCTGGCCGACCTTGAGCGCGCCGGTCAGCCGGGCGACCAGATCGGCGCGGGTGGCGACGCCGCCCTCGGCGGTCACGGCGTTCAGCGCGACGGACTGGTGGAAGGTGACTGCGCACCGGGCGAGCTCGCGTTCGAGGACGGCCCGGGTGGCGTAGTGGGCCAGGCCGATGACCTGGCCGTTGAGCACGGTCGACATGGGATCCTCCGCGATGTTGGTGAAGCCAACGTTGGCCGGGCCAACATATCAGAGATCGTGGGTGCGGCCAACGATCGCTGGTAGGGTCCGACCATGGCATCCGCCCCCGACCCGCGCGCCCTGCCGAGCTGGCTGCTCACCCAGAGCGCCGCGCACGCCTCCCGGCTCGTCGCCGACGGCCTCGCCGCGGTCCACGCCCGCGGCTACCACTACCGGCTCCTGGCCGCCCTCGCCGAGGACGGCCCGGCCAGCCAGGCCGACCTGGGTCGCCGCTGCGGCATCGACCGCAGCGACGTGGTCGCCGCCCTCAACGAACTGGCCGCCCGCGACCTCGTCCGCCGCACGCCCGACCCGGCCGACCGGCGCCGCAACGTCGTCACCCTCACCGACACCGGCCGGCACGAGCTGCGCCGGATGGGGGAGACCCTCGACCAGGTCCAGGACACCCTCCTCGCGCCCCTGTCCGCCGCCGACCGCGCCGAGCTCACCCGCCTGCTCACCACCCTGCTGGAGCACCACACCGGGCGGTGAAAACCCGGGCGCGCTCACCGAGGGCGACCGCCTAGGGTGTGCCGGTGCCCGTCACCGTCCGCGAACTCACCACCGCCGAGCTGACCGACGCCTGGCAGCTCGGCCGGCTGGCCTTCGGCTCCGACCCCCAACCACCCCCGACGCCCGCCGACGCACCACCCGGCATGACCCGCTACGGCGCGTTCGACGACACCGGCCGGCTCGTCGGCAAGGCCGTCGACCTGCACCACCACCAGTGGTGGGCCGGCCGTGCGGTCAGCGCCGCCGACGTCGGCGGCGTCGCCGTCGCGCCCGAGGCGCGCGGCCGGGGCGTCGCCCGCACCCTGCTGCGGACGCTGCTGCGCGGCGCCCACGACCGGGGCGCCGCCGTCAGCGCGCTGTTCCCCACCGTCGCCGCCCCCTACCGGGCCTGCGGCTGGGAGATCGCCGGCGTGCTGCGCACCGTCACGCTGCCCACCTCGACGCTGCCCCGGCACCGGCCCGGCGACCGGCTGAGCGTCCGCTCCGGCGGCCCCGCCGACCTGGCCGCCACCCTCGACCTCTACGAGAGCGTCACCCGCCACCGCAACGGCCCCCTCACCCGCCGCGGCGCGCTGTACGACCACTTCCGCGCCCAGCGGGAAGACCTGCCCTACGACGGGCTCACCCTCGTCGAGGACGACGGCCGCCTGGTCGGCTACGCCGGCTGGCAGCGCGGCCGCGGCTACGGCCACGACAGCGTGCTCACCGTCGACGACATCGTCGCCACCACCGACGACGCCGCCCGCGAGCTCGTCGGCGTCCTCGCCAGCTGGCACAGCGTCGCCCCCACCCTGCGGCTGACCCTGCTGCCCGGCGACGCCGTCAGCGCCCACCTGCCGGTGGAGAGCGGCCGCGAACACGAGCAGGACACCTGGATGCACCGCCCCGTCGACGTCACCCGCGCCGTGCGCGACCGGGGCTGGCCGCCGTACGTGCGCGGCAGCGTCACCTTCACCCTCGACGACCCGCTCGCCGACTGGAACACCGGCACCTGGCGGCTGGAGGTCGCCGACGGCGCCGCCGACCTGCGCCGCAGCGACTCCGACACCGACCTGCACCTGAGCGTGCGCGGCTTCGCTCTGCTCTACGTCGGCGTGGCCACCGCGTCGGCCGTCGCCGAGGCGGGCCTGCTGCGCCACGCCGCCGGCGTCGACCCGCGCGCCCTGGACCTGCTCGCCGCCGGCGGGCCGGCACACCTGCACGACTACTTCTGACCCGGACCCGGTGGCGCGGCCCGCTACGGCCCGCGCCACCGGCAGCCACCCCGGACACCCCGTCGCAGGCGGTGCCACGGTGACAGCCGGACAACGGCTAGCGGGCCTCGCGCAGCTCCGCCAGTCGCGCCTCGATCTCGGCCAGCTCGGCGCGCAGCTTCTGGGCCTGCTGCTCCGCCTCCGCCCGCTCGGAGGACAGGATCTGCTCCACCGCCTCCTGCACGCCCGGCACGTCCACCAGCGCCACCATCTTCAACGCCTCCGCCGGCCTGACCACGTACGGCTTCGCCAGCGCCTTGGCGCCCTGCTGCGCGGCGACCGTCCACTCGCCGTCGGCGTACGCCAGGGTCACCGTGAGCCCCGCCGGGCCCTTCGGCTTCGCGGCCTTCACCGGCCGCCGCGCCGGCGCCTTCTCCACCTGCTGCTGCTCCACCTTCGGCTCCTCCCGACGCGGCGCCGGCACCCGCGGGGTGTCCAGCACGAACTCCGGAGCCGCCGGCGCCGCCGGCTCCGCCACCGGCGGCTCCGGCTTCGGCTCCGCCACCCGGCGGCCCGCCCCGCGTGGCGCCACGGCCAGGTCGGCGGGGGAGAAGGGCAGCTCGTCGCGGCCGAACCGGACCACCACGAACTCGTCGGACGCCTCCGGGTCGGTCAGCTCCACCACCTGCCCCACCTGCCCGGCGATCTGACCCGCCGAGGCGGTGAACACCACCTTGGGCTTGCGGCCCGCCGCCAACGCCTCCCGGAAGTTCCGTACCTCGTCAGTGGACAAACCGTCGCCCGCCATCACAGCCCTCTTCCGTACACCTGTTTGATTCCTGCCTTGATACCAGTCGGCTGCGACAACCGGAAGATCAACCCCCCAACGCCCGCAACGCGGCGTCGGCGTGCTCGTTCATGCCCAACTCGCTGTGGACCACCGCCAGCACCCGCCGATCCGGGCCGATCACGAACGTCATCCGCCGGGTGCTCAACGGCCCCAGCGGCAACCGCCGACGCACCCCGAACGCCTGCGCCACCGCACCGTCGACGTCCGACAGCAGCGGATAGTCGAACCCGTGCAGCCGGGAGAACTCCGCCTGCTTCTCCACCGGGTCCCGGCTGATCCCCACCCGCTGCGCACCGACCGCCGCGAACTCCGCCGCCAGGTCCCGGAAGTGGCAGCTCTCCGCCGTACACCCCCGGGTCATCGCCGCCGGATAGAAGAACAACACCACCGGACCGGCCGCCAGCAGCTCCGACAGCCGCCGCGGCGTACCCGTCTCGTCCGGCAGCTCGAAATCCTCGACCAGGTCACCGACACTCACACCCACCACGCACCTCCACATAGCCGTCCGACGCGCGGTGAGCGTAAGCGATCACCCCCACACCGCGGCCACCTCATCGGCCACCGACGCCGCCTGGGCGAACCCCGCCCGCGCGGCGTCCGCCCGCCGCGCCGGATCCAGCACGTTGCGGCCGATCGCCGTGCGCGCCGCCCGGTCCGGCGACACCACCGCCACCCGCGCCGACGACCGCAACGCCGCCACCTGCGCCGCCAACCGCGGCATCGGCCCGAACGCCGACGTCATCGGCGCCAGCACCACCACCCGCTGCGCCCCCGCCGCCAGGTCGGCGTTCACCGCCGAACGCATCCCGCCGTCGATGTACCGGCGGTCCCCGATCGTCACCGGCGGCCACACCCCCGGCACCGCGCAACTCGCCCCGACCGCGTCCACCAGCGACACCCCGCTGTCGGCGTCGAACACCACGAACTCACCCGAGGCCGCGTCCACCGCCGTCACCAGCAACCGCCGCGCCGGCCACTCCCGCACCGGCAACCGCGCCTCGATCACCGCCCGCCGCGACGCCTCCGACGGGGTACGCGCCGCCACCGCCATCGCCCCCACCCGGGCCCGCGCCCGCACCGCGTCCCGGCTGCGGCCACCCGCCCACACCAACCGCGCCACGGCCGCCCACCCGAACCGCGCCGCCAGCTCCCCGTGCGCCGGCGCCAACTGCGCCTCGTACGACTCGGCCACCGGCCGCCCCGAACACAACTGCGCGCCCACCACCGACCCGGCCGACGTGCCCACCACCAGGTCCGCGTCGGCCAGGACCACCCCCCGCCGCGCCAGCCCCGCCAGCAACCCCCACTCCCAGGCCACCCCGGTCACCCCGCCGCCACCCAGCACCAACGCCCGCGTCATGTGTGACCACCCTCTCCGAGACCGTCGCGTGCCGGAAACGGTAGCGTCGGCCCACACGGCACGGGGGAGCGGGACATTGAATCCGGTCACGGTCATCACCGGCGGCAGCCGCGGCATCGGCGCCGCCACCGCCCGGCGGCTCGCCGCCGACGGGCACCACCTCGCCATCGGCTACCGCCGCGACCGCGACGCCGCCGCCGCGGTCGTCGCCGAGGTCACCCGGCTCGGCGTACGCGCCGTCGCCGTCCCCGCCGACACAGGCGACGCCGAGCAGATCCAGCGCCTCTTCGACGCCGCCGCAGACCTCGGGCCGCTCACCGGCCTGGTCAACAACGCCGGCATCACCAGCCCGATCGGCCCCTTCACCGAGCTTCGCGCCGACGACCTGCGCCGCGTCGTCGACGTCAACCTCATCGGGTACGTCCTCTGCGCCCAGCAGGCCGCCCGCCGGCTCACCACCGGCGGCGCCATCGTCAACATCTCCTCCGCCGCGGCCACCCTGGGCAGCCCCGGTGAGTACGTCCACTACGCCGCGGTCAAGGCCGCCACCGACACCCTCACCATCGGCCTGGCCAAGGAACTCGCCCCCCGCGGCATCCGGGTCAACGCCGTCGCCCCCGGCATCATCCGCACCGACATCCACGCCGACTCCGGGGTGCCCGACCGCGCCGACACCGCCGTCGGGCGGATCCCGCTCGGCCGCGCCGGCGAACCCGACGAGGTCGCCGGCGCCGTCGCCTGGCTGCTCGGACCCGACGCCGGCTACACCACCGGCGCGGTGCTGCGCGTCGCCGGCGGCCTGTGACGAGCGGCCCGGAGCATCGCCCCGGGCCGCCCGACGATCAGCTGGTGAACAGCTTCGCCGCCGTGATCAGCGTCTGCACCACCCCGTACCCCAGCAGCGCCGACACGATCAACCACGAGATCCACAGTCGGGCCGTCTGCCCGCCGCGCGACACGTCGTCCCTCATCGCGAACCACTCCTCTCCGCGCCGACCTTCCGCGCGCCCGTACCCTCGTCGTCCCGGCCATCGGCCGGTTCGTGGAACCGCTCCGGCACCGGCCGGATCAGCAGATTGGCGATGAACCCCACCGCCAGCACCCCGACCATGGTGAACAGTGCCGGCCGGTACGCCGCCGCCGTCAACGTCCCCGGCTTGCCCTGCGCGTCGAGGAACGCGTTGACGATCAGCGGCCCGGCCACGCCCGCCGCCGACCAGGCCGTCAACAGCCGGCCGTGGATCGCGCCCACCTCGAACGTGCCGAACAGGTCCCGCAGGTACGCCGGCACGGTGGCGAACCCACCGCCGTAGAACGACAGGATCACGCACGCCAGCAGCACGAACAGCGCCGTCGCGGTCTGCCCGAACAGGGCCAGCAGCGCGTACAGCACCATCCCGACGCCCAGGTACATCAGGTAGATCGGCTTGCGGCCGATCAGGTCCGACGTGGATGACCAGACGAACCGCCCCGCCATGTTGAACAGCGACAGCAGGCCGACGAAACCACCCGCCGCGGCCACCGTCACCGCCGACGTGCCGCCGGAGCGGAAGAAGTCCTGGATCATCGGGCTGGCCTGCTCCAGGATCCCGATCCCGGCGGTCACGTTGCAGAACAGCACCACCCACAGCAGCCAGAACGAGCGGGTCTTCACCGCGTTCGCCGCCGACACGTTCGCCGTGGTCACCATCGGCTTCGCGGCCACCCGCGCCGGGTCGAAGCCCGCCGGCCGCCAGTCCGGCGCCGGCACCCGCACGTTGAACACGCCGAACATCATGATCAGGAAGTAGCCGACGCCGAGTGTCAGGAACAACCACACCAGCGCCGACCCCGATGCCGTCGACCCCGCGTTCGCCGGGTCGTAGCCCGGGTCGTAGAACGACAGCAGCTGCCTCGACAGGGGGGAGGCCACCATCGCGCCACCCCCGAACCCCATGATCGCCAACCCGGTGGCCAGACCCGGCCGGTCCGGGAACCACTTGATCAACGTGGAGACGGGGGAGATGTACCCGATCCCCAGCCCGATCCCGCCGAGCAGCCCGTACCCCAGGTACAGCAGCCACAGCTGCTTCGTGGCGATGCCTGCGGCGCCCACCAGGAAACCGGCCGCCCAGAAACACGCCGAGACGAACATCGCCTTACGCGGCCCGTTCGCCTCCACCCACGTCCCCGCGACCGCCGCCGAAAGCCCCAGCATCACGATCGCGATGCTGAAGATCACCCCGATCGCCGTCTGACTCGCGTCGAAGTGCGCGATCAGCGAGTTCTTGTACACGCTGGTCGCGTAGACCTGCCCGATGCAGAGGTGGATCGCCAACGCCGCCGGCGGAATCAGCCAACGGCTGTACCCGGGCGGCGCGACGGTGTGCCGACGATCGAGTGCGGAAAGCATGTTGCTTCCTCTCCGGAGCATGGCGAGAAACGTTTCCGTTCCTTGCCCGCAGCCCACGCTGTCCCGAAACCAGCCCCGCGCCGGATGGTCGGTCCGCTGAGCCGAACGGTCCCCGGCACCGCTCCGACCATGCGTACGGTCACGCCCGCACAACCCCAGGTAGCCGGGCCGGCGAGCTGCCACGTCGTCCGCCACCGGGGAGGCGGACCGGCAGAATCACGGCATGCCGCTGCTCGTATCCGCCGCCGTCGCGCCCGGCGCCCTGGCCCGCCGACCCCAGGCCGAGATCGACACCGCCGGCCTGCGGCTACGTCCGTGGCAGCCCGACGACGCCGCCGACGTGGTCGCCGGCTACGCCGACCCGGCCATCCAACGCTGGCACTGCCGCGCGATGACCGAACCCGAGGCCCGCGCGTGGATCAGCGCCTGGGCACAGCGGTGGCGGGCCGAAACCGGCGCCGGCTGGGCCATCACCGACCCGTCCGGCGTCCTCGGGCAGATCAGCCTGCGGCACCTCGACCTGCACGAGGGCCTCGCCGAGGTGTCGTACTGGGTGCTGCCCGCCGCCCGCGGCCGCCGCGTCGCCCCCCGGGCGCTGCGCGCGCTGGCCGACTGGTGCCTCACCGACCTGGGCCTGCACCGGGTGGAGCTGCGCCACTCGACCGCCAACCCGGCGTCCTGCCGGGTCGCCGCGCACGCCGGCTTCACCGCCGAGGGCACCGCGCGCGGTGCCGGCCGGCACGCCGACGGCTGGCACGACATGCACCTGCACGCCCGGCTGAGCACGGACGCCTGAAGCGGACGCGCTCGTCATTGACTTAGGCAGGTAAACGCCTGCATAATCATCGGGTGAGCCACGATGCGACAGGAACCGACCCGGTCTTCAAGGCCCTGGCCGACCCCACCCGACGGCTCCTGCTCGACCGACTCCGCGAGCACAACGGCCAGACGCTGCGCGAACTCTGCGAACACCTCGGGATGGCACGCCAGTCGGCGACCCAGCATCTCGACATCCTCGTACGGGCCAACCTCGTCACCGTCGTACGCCGCGGCCGGGAACGACTCCACTACCTCAACCCGGTACCGATCCACGAGATCGAGGAGCGCTGGATCTCCCGGTTCGACAAGCCCCGCCTGCACGCGATCAGCGCCATCAAGAACCAGGCAGAGGAGTACGCCATGACCACCGCAACCACGACCCTCCCGACCTACGTCTACGTCACCTACATCCGGGCCAGCGCCGAGCAGGTGTGGAAAGCCCTCACCGACGCCGACCTGACAAGCCGCTACTGGGCACACGCCAACGTCTCCGACTGGCAACCCGGCTCGACCTGGGAACACCGACGCCTCGACGGATCAGGCGTCGACATCGTCGGACGAGTGCTCGAAACCCAGCCCCCGACGCGCCTGGTCATCACCTTCCAGGGCCCCGACGAGACACCACCGGCCGGACCGTCGGTCGTCACCTTCCTCGTCGAACCGCACCACGACATCGTCCGCCTCACCGTCACCCACGAAAACCTCACCGACCAGGGGATGTACGCCGGAATCTCGCACGGGTGGCCCGCCGTGCTCGCGAACCTCAAGTCGCTGCTGGAGACCGGAGAGGTGCTGCCCAGCGACCCCTGGGAGATGGCGCGGGCGTGCGTCACCGAGTGGAGCAGCACCCCGTCCCAAGGGTGACCCCACCGCCCAACTCCTCACCAACCCCGGCAGCCGTCGTGGCCGGCACCCGCTCGGCCACGCCGTCCACCCCACCCTCACCGGAGGAACGGTCATGACGGGAACAACCACCACCCCGCTCGCCGACGCCGTCGCACTGTGCGAACAATCCGTCGGCTACGCGCTCGACAACCTGTCGGACCTCACCGACGCCGACCTCGACCGCCCCACACCGTGCCCCGACTGGGACCTGCGGACGCTCCTGCTGCACCTCGCCGACGCCGCCGACGCCCTCACCGCACTCGTCACCACCGGCAACCTGAACCTCACCACCACACCGCGACCGCACGTCGACCCGGGCGCCGCCGCGCGCGACCGGATCCACCGGCTCCGCGACACCCTGACCTCCGCGGCCCAGCGCGACCAGAGCGGTCAGACCGCGGAGCAGACCCGGTGGGCGACCACCGCCGCGCACGCCGGCGCGATCGAGCTCGCCGCGCACGGCTGGGACACCAGCACCGCCCGCGGCGCGGACCACCAGATCCCGACCGGGCTCGCCGTCGCACTCCTCGACCTGTCCCGGTCACTGATCGACGACGACGCCCGCTCCCCGCGGTTCGGCCAACCCGTGCAGGTCCCGCCCACGGCGACCCCGAACGACCGCTTCATCGCCTTCCTCGGCCGCCATCCGGCACCGCGCGCCTGACACCCGCCCCGCTCCTGCCCGGCGACACCAGGACGCGACGGGGGAGCGGGGCCCGATCAGCCGCCGGGCCACGCAACGCGCAAAGGGGCCGGGACGCCAGCGACGCTCGGCAACCCCGGCGCGATGTGGCACGATCAAGCAGGTGACCAGCACACCCGCCGCCGCGGCCCAGCGCCTGAGCGACCTCGCGCGGCTGCGCCGCGTCCGCGACCGGATCGACCGGGAGTACGCGCAGCCGCTGGACGTCGAGGCGCTCGCCCGCGGCGCGAACATGTCGGCCGGGCACCTCAGCCGGCAATTCCGGCTCGCGTACGGCGAGTCGCCGTACGCGTATCTGATGACCCGGCGCATCGAGCGCGCGATGGCACTGCTGCGCCGTGGCGACCTCAGCGTCACCGAAGTCTGCTTCGCGGTCGGCTGCTCGTCGCTCGGCACCTTCAGCACCCGCTTCACCGAACTGGTCGGCATGCCGCCCAGCGCCTACCGGCGCACGGCGGGCGGCGCGGCGGAAATGCCGCCGTGCGTGGCGAAACAGGTGACCAGACCGATCAGGAATCAAGAAGCACGGGTCACCGAGCCGCAACTAGCGTGACTGCCATGGACATCACCATCCACACCAGTTCCCTCCCGCACACCGACCCGGACGCCTCCCTGGCCTTCTACCGCGACACCCTCGGCTTCGAGGTCCGCAACAACGTCGGACACGGCAAGATGCGCTGGATCACCGTCGGCCCCGCCGGCCAGCCCGACACGTCCATCCTCCTGGCGCCGCCGGCCGTCGACCCCGGCATCACCGACGACGAGCGCCGCACCATCGCCGAGATGATGGCCAAGGGCACCTACGGCTGGATCCTGCTGGCCACCCGCGACCTCGACGGCACCTTCGACAAGCTGCAGGCAGCCGCCGACGCCGAGGTCGTCCAGGAGCCGACCGAGCAGCCGTACGGCATCCGCGACTGCGCCTTCCGCGACCCCGCCGGCAACCTGATCCGCATCCAGGAACTGCGCTGAGCCGTCCGGCGACCACCGTCACGACCTGCACCGCCGGCGTCGTGAACAAGCCCGCGCACGACGCCGGCGGCGACCGCGAAGGCGGCCCCGCGTGACAGATGGAGACACGATGAGCCCGGCCACCCCGTCACCTGCGCCGCACGCGGCCGACAGCCACGATCTGATCCGCGTGCAGGGCGCGCGCGTCAACAACCTCAAGGACGTCAGCGTCGAGATCCCGAAGCGCCGGCTGACGGTCTTCACCGGCGTCTCCGGCTCCGGCAAGAGCTCGCTGGTGTTCGGCACGATCGCCGCCGAGTCGCAGCGGATGATCAACGAGACCTACAGCGCCTTCGTGCAGGGCTTCATGCCGACGCTGTCGCGGCCGGAGGTCGACCTGCTCGAAGGGCTGACGACCGCGATCATCGTCGACCAGGAGCGGATGGGCGCCAACCCCCGCTCGACCGTCGGCACCGCCACCGACGCCAACGCGATGCTGCGCATCCTCTTCAGCCGGCTCGGGCGGCCGCACATCGGCTCGCCAAACGCGTACTCCTTCAACGTCCCCTCGGTGAAGGCCAGCGGTGCGATCACCATCGAGCGCGGCGAAGGCAAGACCAAGACCGAGAAGGCCACCTTCAACCGGCTCGGCGGCATGTGTCCGCGCTGCGAGGGCATGGGCTCGGTCACCGACTTCGACCTGTCCGCGCTGTACAACGACAGCTTGTCGCTGAGCGAGGGTGCGCTGACGATCCCCGGCTACAGCATGGACGGCTGGTATGGCCGCATCTTCAGTGGCTCCGGCTACTTCGACATGGACAAGCCGATCAAGAAGTTCACCAAGAAGGAGCTCCACGACCTGCTCTACCGGGAGCCGACCAAGATCAAGGTCGAGGGCATCAACCTCACCTACGAGGGCGTGATCCCCAAGATCCAGAAGTCGATGCTCTCCAAGGACGTCGACGCGATGCAGCCCCACATCCGCGCCTTCGTGCAGCGGGCGGTGACCTTCACGACCTGTCCCGAGTGCGACGGCACGCGGCTCAGCAAGGAGGCCCGGTCGTCGAAGATCGAGGGAAAGAACATCGCCGACGTCTGCTCGATGCAGATCAGCGACCTGGCGGACTGGGTGCGGGGCCTCGACGAGCCGTCGGTGGCACCGCTGCTCACTGCGCTGCAACACCTCCTCGACTCGTTCGCGGAGATCGGGTTGGGCTACCTCTCGCTCGACCGGCCGTCCGGGACCCTGTCCGGGGGAGAGGCGCAGCGCACCAAGATGATCCGCCACCTCGGATCGTCGCTCACCGACGTCACCTACGTCTTCGACGAGCCCACGATCGGGCTGCACCCCCATGACATCGAGCGAATGAACGACCTGCTGCTGCAGCTGCGGGACAAGGGCAACACCGTGCTCGTCGTGGAGCACAAGCCCGAGACGATCGCGATCGCCGACCACGTCGTCGATCTCGGCCCCGGCGCCGGCACGGCGGGCGGCACCGTCTGCTTCGAGGGCACCGTTGAAGGGCTGCGGGGGAGCGACACCACCACCGGCCGCCATTTCGACGACCGGGCGACCCTCAAGGAGTCGGTGCGCTCGTCCTCCGGCACGCTGGAGATCCGCGGCGCGTCGACGCACAACCTCCAGGACGTGGACGTCGACATCCCGCTCGGGGTGCTCTGCGTGCTGACCGGCGTCGCCGGCTCCGGCAAGAGCTCGCTGATCCACGGCTCGGTCGCCGGCCGCGACGGCGTGGTCGTGATCGACCAGGGCGCGATCCGCGGTTCGCGACGGAGCAACCCGGCCACGTACACCGGCTTGCTCGAACCGATCCGCAAGGCGTTCGCGAAGGCCAACGGCGTGAAGCCGGCGCTTTTCAGCTCAAACTCCGAGGGCGCGTGCCCCACCTGCAACGGCGCCGGCGTCATCTACACCGACCTGGGCGTCATGGCCACCGTCGAGTCCACCTGCGAGGAGTGCGAGGGGAAGCGGTTCCAGGCGTCGGTGCTCGAGTACACCCTGGCCGGCCGGAACATCGCCGAGGTCCTCGCGTTGTCGGTGACCGAGGCCGAGGAGTTCTTCGGCGCCGGCGAGGCGCGCACGCCGGCCGCGCACGCCATCCTCGACCGGCTCGCCGACGTCGGGCTCGGCTACCTCAGCCTCGGCCAGCCGCTCACCACGCTCTCCGGCGGCGAGCGGCAGCGGCTCAAGCTGGCCACCCGGATGGGCGAGAGGGGCGGCGTCTACGTCCTGGACGAGCCGACCACCGGCCTGCACCTCGCCGACGTCGCGCAGCTGCTCGGCCTGCTCGACCGGCTCGTCGATTCCGGCAAGTCGGTCATCGTCATCGAGCATCACCAGGCGGTCATGGCGCACGCCGACTGGATCATCGACCTCGGTCCCGGCGCCGGCCACGACGGCGGGCGGATCGTCTTCGAGGGCACACCCGCCGACCTCGTCGCCGCTCGCCGCACCCTCACCGGTGAGCACCTCGCGGCGTACGTCGGCGCCTGACCGGGGGCCGCCCACCTGTTGGTTCCGATTCGATAATTCACATTATGTAAAGCTGATCGGGTAGGGGCCTCCTCCGGGAGGGGCGCGGGCCGCCCCCAGACCGAGCGCCGACCAGCGCTGGACCGGCCAGCGCGCCGCAGACCGCCGCCGTGGCATCGAACGTGGCGGCCACTCAGGCACGCACGGCGGTCCGGAACGACCCGTCTGCAGGCGGTGCAACATGGCGACCAGCACCACCGCGCTGACCGTCCCCGCCGCCAGCTCCAGCCACACGACGTAGTGGACAGATCACCAGGAACGCGCGGGCGGCGGCAGGCTGGTGGGCCGCTGCCCCGCGCGACGGTGACGCTGTTGGTGGCCACCGCGGCGGTGAGGTACGCGATCAGGCCGACCGCGACGGCGGCGGCGAACCAGCCATGCGCGACAAGGACGTGCCGGCGAGCGGCCGGCCATCCGCAGCACGGCGGTGCTGAGCGCGGTGAGTGAATTCGCGACGCGGCGCAGCAGGGTCCCCATCTCGGACGGACGCTGGCCGCTCCCCTCCTCTGCGGGTAGCCCGGAACCTGAGAAAGATGCATAATATGCCTTATGCATGACAAACGGGACGAATCGGTAGGACCGCTGATCGAGGAGTTCCTGACCGCGCGGGCCACCCGCAAGCCCTCCCCCCACACGCTGGAGGCGTACCGACGGGATCTCCGCGGCGTCGCCGCGCTGGTGGATGCGGGCACCGCCACTCCCCTCCCCCTCAATGAGCTGATGATCTCGGACCTCTCCCCCCGGGTGATGCGGGCGGCGTTCGCCCGGTACGCCGCTCCCCGCGCGGCGTCGTCGGTGCACCGCGCCTGGTCGGCCTGGAACAGCTTCTTCACGTTCCTGGTCGCCGAGGGCGTGGTGGCGGGCAATCCGATGCCGGCGGTCGGGCGTCCGCGCGCCCCGCTCCCCCAGCCCAAGCCGCTGCGTGGCGAGGACACCCCGGAGGAACTGCTCGCCTCGGCGGCCCGGGAGGACGAGCGGCAGCGGGACCCGTGGCCGGAGCGGGACCTGGCGGTGCTGGCCCTGGCGCTCTGCGCGGGGCTGCGCCTGTCGGAGCTGCTGGCGTTGCGGGTCTCGTCGTTGTCCGGGCGGGCCGGTGAGCGCCGGGTGGGCGTGGCGGGCAAGGGCGGCCGGCCGCGGGTGGTGCCGATCGAGCCGGAGCTGGACCGGGTGCTGGTCGCCTATCTGGACAGTCGGGGTCGCCGCTTCGGGTCGCGCAGCGTACGGCCGGACTCGGCGCTGCTGGTGGACCGGCGGGGTGAGCCGCTGCGCCGGGGCGGGCTGCAGTACCTGGTGGACTCCTGCTACCGGCGGGCCGGGATCACCGACCGGGTGCCGCAGGGAGCGCGACTGCACGCGCTGCGGCACACCTTCGCGACCCGGTTGGCCGAGGACGGGGCGAGCGCGGCGGAGATCATGCGGCTGCTGGGGCACGCGTCGTTGGCGTCGTCGCAGACGTACATCGAGGTGACGGCGGGTCAGCAGCGGGCGGCGGTGCGGTCCAACCGGACGAACCGGACGCTGGCCGGGTTGCTGCCGTCCGCTCAGGACTCCTGAGGTACGCCGAGTTCCCGGGTGTCGGGCCCTCGTTGGAGGGCCCGACCGTCAGGTGTCCGAGGGCGAGAACCTCTGCGGGTCGGGCTGATGGATGGCCTCATGCCACATGATTGTCTCGGACGGTCGGGCGGTACGTCGCGATGATCACACCGGTTGTCGTCGGCGTGCAGTCGGCCAGTTCCATCGTGGCGTAGCCGTCCTCGCCGTCGGCGAACAGCTTCGTCCCCGTGCCGAGTGTGAGTGGGTGGATCGACAGCATGTAGACGTCGACCAGGCCGGCCGTGGCCAGCGATCGCACCAACTCGCCGCTGCCGAGCACGACCAGGGTGCCCTCGACGTCGCGCTTGAGCGCGGCCACGGCGTCGGTCGCGTCGCCGTGCAGCAGCGACGAGTTCTGCCAGGGCAGTGGTTCCCTCAGCGTTCGCGAGGCGACGTACTTGGGCTTGCGGTTGAGGACCTCGGTGTACGGGTTGCCGTCGGTCTGCGTGGACCAGAAGCTGTGGAACTGTTCGTAGGTGCGGCGGCCGAAGAGCATCGCGCCGTCCTGACTCATGCTCCTGCCCATCGTCTCGGCCATGACATGGTCGGCATACGGACGAGCCCAGCCGCCGTGCGGGAATCCTCCCCGTACGTCTTCGTCCGCCCCACCCGGCGCCTGCATCACCCCGTCGAGCGATACGTTCTGCACCACGACGACCTTGCCCATGACGGTCTCCTCGCGTAGCGGCCAGCCCTTCGCGGGCCTCTCTCCAGCTACACGAACGCCTCCGTCCCGGGATCGACATCGCGCGGGCGAGGATCCGGGTCTGGAGGGGCCTTCTTCAGCGGATCGACGGTCGGGTTGCCCGACGACGCGCCGCTGCCGGTGTCGTCGGACGTGGACGTGCTGGTGGTGCGTGACGGGCCGGCGGCGAAGCGGGGCAAGTTCCGTCACCGGGGGGTGCTGCTGGAGGTGACGGCGCTGACCTGGGACGACCTGGGTTCGCCGGAGGTCGTGGTGGGGTCGTGGGTGTTCGCGCCGTCGTTCCGTAGGGACACGGTGATCGTGGACCCGACGGGTCGGCTGGCCGGGATCCGGGGCCGGGTGTCGGCCGGGTTCGCCGACCCGGAGCAGGTGCGGCGCCGCTGCGCGGGGGTGCGCGAGCGGATCGAGGTGGCCCTGCGCGCCCTGGACAACGGCGCGCCGCTGCACACGCTGGTGATGGGGTGGCTGTTCCCGACCACTCTGCCGGCGGTGCTGCCGGTCGTCGCGGCGCTGCGCGATCCGACGGTGCGTCGGCGTTACCCGCTGGCGCGGGAGGTGCTGGCCGCGCATGGCCTGGCCAACCGGTATCCGGAGCTGCTGGACACCCTCGACGGTGGGCTGCTCCCCGACGGGGCGGCCGGTGCGCGGCGGGTGCGGGAGCACATCGCCGCGCTGGCGGGCACGTTCGACGAGGCGGCGCGGGTGGCGCGTACCCCGTTCTTCTTCAGCGGGGATGTGACGGCGGCGGCGCGGCCGGTGGTGGTCGACGGGTCGGAGGAGTTGGTGGCGGCGGGCGCGCACCGGGAGGCGATGTTCTGGGTCGTGGCGACGTACGCGCGCTGTCACGCGATCCTGGCGGCGGACGCGCCGGCGCGGGAGGTGGCGTTGCGGCCGGCGTTCGTCGCGGCGCTGGCCGACGTGGGGGCGGTGGGCGCGGCGGATCGGCGGCGGCGGGTGGACGTGGTGCTCGGGTGGCTGCCGCGGTGGTGGGAGGTGGCGGATGCGATCCGCTGCCGGGATGTGGCAGGCTGAGGTCGGACGCGACTGGCGGCACGGGGATGGGTCAACCATCGGGGAGCTCGTCGCGGGGGTCGACCGCCTGGGCCTCCGCGGACGAGGTGAGCCATGTCTGTTTCCCCTTCCGCGACGACGACCACGGCCCGGCTGCTGCCGGGTAAGCCGGTGGCGGAGAAGATCCTGACCGAGGTGGCCGAGGGTGTGTCGGCGTTGCGGGCGGCCGGGGTGACCCCGGCGTTGGCGACGGTGCTGGTCGGTGACGACGACGCGAGTGCCGGCTACATCCGGATCAAGCAGCGGCAGGCCGCAGAGCTGGGGTTCGAGTCGCCGCACGTGCACCTGCCGGCGTCGGCGACGCAGGCGGACCTGCACCGGGTGCTGGAGGACTTCAACGCCGACGCGCGGGTGCACGGGGTGCTGCTGCAGTATCCGATCCCGGGGCATCTGGACTACGACCGGGCGTTGCAGGTCCTCGACCCGGACAAGGACGTGGACGGGATGCACCCGGTGAACATGGGCCGGTTGGCGCTGGGGCTTCCGGGGCCGCTGCCGTGCACGCCGGCGGGGATCGAGGCGCTGTTGGCGTACCACGGGGTGCCGGTGTCCGGTCGGGAGGTGGTGATCCTGGGTCGGGGTGCCACGTTGGGTCGGCCGCTGGCGATGTTGCTGGCGCAGAAGCGGCCGACGGCGAACGCGGCGGTGACGGTGGTGCACACCGGGGTGGCGGACTGGCCGCGCTACACGCGGCGGGCGGAGATCCTGGTGGCGGCGGCCGGGGTGCCCGGGATCGTCCGGCCGGAGCATGTGCGGCCGGGCGCGGTGGTCGTCGGCGGTGGGGTGCGCTACGAGGGGCGGCGGTTGCTGCCGGACGTGGACGAGTCGTGCGCGGAGGTGGCGGGGGCGATCACGCCGCGGGTCGGCGGGGTGGGCCCGACGACGGTGGCGATGCTGTTCCGCAACGCGCTGCGGGCGGCGCAGGGGGCGGCCGGGCGGGGCTGAGCGGGCGGGGCCGGCCGGTTCCGCCGTTGGGGGTGGGTCAGCCGAGGTCGACGACGAGGGGCCGGTGGTCGGAGATCGTCGAGAGGGGGGTGTTCACGGCGGTGACCGGCGGTAGCCGGTCCAGGCCCTGCCGGTCGGCCAGGACGTGGTCGAGCTGTACCCGGGGCGCCGCGGCCGGGTAGGTGGGGCGTCGGCCCAGTGGCCGCCAGCCGGACAGCAGTTGGGCGGGGCCGGCGGGCAGGTTGAGGTCGCCGAGCAGGATCCGCGGGGCGGGCAGGGCGCGCAGCGCGCGGACGACGCGGCGTAGTTGGAGGATGTTCCAGCCGGGGACGAAGGACAGGTGGGTGGCGGCGACGGTCAGTGGGCCGTGTGGGGTGTCCAGTACGGCGGCGAGGACGACGCGGGGTTCGTCGCGCAGCAGGACCACTCCGCCGCCGGTGCCGGGCACGTAGATCGGGGATCGCACCGGTGCGGGGCGTAGCCGGGTGACCTGCCAGGAGCGCACCGGGTGGCGGCTGACCAGGCCGATGCCGTAGCAGGGTTCGCCGTGCCCGTCGTCGTCGTGGCGCAGCGGGCGGAACTGTTCGCCGGGGGTGCCGACGACGGCGGCGGCGAAGCGGTGTTCGGGGGCGTCGAGGGCGCGGGCGGCGATGGCGGTGAGGTCGAGGTTGCCGCTGCGTGACTGGTCGCGGTCGACTTCTTGCAGGGCGAGCACGTCGGCGTCGAGGGCGCGCACGGCGGTGGTGAGCCGGTCGGGGTCGACCAGGCCGTCGGTGAGGGAGCGGCCGTGCAGCAGGTTGAAGGTCGCCAGGCGCACTCCTGCACCCTACGTCCCCGTGGCACAGTTGCCCGATGGTCAAGGCGTTGCTCTGTTCGGTGCTGCTGTTCGTCGCGGTCGCCTCGGTGGGGTTGTGGCTGCGCCGACGTCGGGGGCGTTGAGGCCGGTGGCCGGCGGTGAGGTCGGCCACAGGGTGCGGCGGTGTGTCGGGGCGGGTGGGAAGAATGGCCGCCCGTGGATCCCCTGTCGCTGACTACCCTGCTCACCGCGGCCGCCATGGCGGGCTGGGTCGATGCGGTGGTCGGTGGGGGTGGGTTGCTGCTGTTGCCGGCGCTGCTGGTGGCGGCGCCGGGGGTGCCGGTGGCAACTGCCCTGGGCACGAACAAGCTGGCGGCGATCGCGGGTACCTCCACGGCGGCGGTGACGTATGCGCGCCGGACGAAGGTCGATTGGTCGGTGGCGGGGCCGTCGGCGGGTCTGGCGGTGCTCTGCGCGGGGGTGGGCGCGGCGTTGGCGGGTGCGGTGCCGGCGGGGGCGTACCGGCCGGTGGTGCTGCTGGTGCTGGTGTCGGTGGCGCTGTTCGTGGTGTTGCGGCCCCGGTTGGGGGTGGTGGCGGTGCCGGGGCGGCGTACCCGGTTGCGGGTGACCGCGGCGGTGGCGGTGGCCGGGGTGGGCATCGCCCTGTACGACGGGCTGATCGGGCCGGGTACGGGCACGTTCCTGGTGGTGGCGTTCACCGCCCTGGTGGGGGCGGATTTCGTGCACGGTTCGGCGATGGCGAAGGTGGTCAACGCCGGGACGAACCTGGGCGCGTTGGTGGTGTTCGCGGCGACCGGGCACGTGTGGTGGCTGTTGGGCGCGGCGATGGCGGTGTGCAACATCGCCGGGGCGGTGCTGGGGGCGCGGATGGCGTTGCGCCGGGGCGCGGGTTTCGTGCGGGTGGTGCTGCTGGTGGTGGTGCTGGCGCTGGTGGCGAAGCTGGGTTACGACCAGTGGCTGGCCGGCTGAGCGGGATCGCCCGGCCGGCCGGCCGTGGGCGGGTCAGGCGTGTCGGGCCACGTCGTCGTAGCCGAGGCGCGGCAGCCGGGGGTACCAGGCGTCCGGTCCGGGGTGGCCGATGTTGACCAGCAGCAGGGACTTCCAGCCGGTGTCGGCGAAGAATTCCTTGTCGACGCCGGCGGTGTCGAAGCCGCCCATCGGGCCGGCGGCCAGGCCGGCGGCGCGCACGCCGAGCAGGAAGTAGCCGACCTGGAGGCCGGCGTTGAACCGGGCCATCTGCTCCCGGCCGGCCGGGTCGCCGGCGAAGTGTTCGCGCATGCCGGGGCGGATCGGGAACACGGTGTCCAGGTGCTCGTGGAAGTCGGTGTCGGCGGCGAGCACGGCGACCACCGGGGCGGTGGCGGTCTTGGCCCGGTTGCCCTCGGCGACGTGGGTGAGCAGCCGGTCGCGGCCGGAGCCGGGGCGGACGAACAGCACCCGTAGGGGCTGGATGTTCATCGCGGTCGGCGGGTACTTGACCAGGTCGAAGATGGCGCGCAGCTGGGCGTCGTCGACCGGCTGGTCGGTGAAGGTGTTCGCGGTGCGGGCCTCGGTGAACAGCTGGGCCTGGGCCTCGGGGCTCAGGGTGATCAGGTGCTCGGGCAGAACGTCGGTCATCGGTTTCCTCCGACTCGCGGGAAAGGTGCTGCTGCAACGGTAGCAGCTAGCTTTTTAGAAGTATCTAACGCGATGGTAGGACCACGTATGCTGGTCGCATGACTGCCTGCCCCCCGGCCGACGGCGGACCCCGCGCCTGTCCCGGGGGCCTGACCCGGGCCTTCGCGTTCCTCGGCAAGCGGTGGAACGGGGTGATCCTCGGCACCCTGTCGCACGGTCCGGCCGGTTTCGCCGACCTCACCCGGGCGCTGCCCGGGATCAGCGAGTCGGTGCTGTCCGACCGGCTGGGTGAGCTGGCCCGGGTCGGCCTGGTCAGCCGCACCGTCCGGGAGGGCCCGCCGCTGGGGGTCAGCTACCGGCTCACCGAACGCGGGGCCGCGCTGCTGCCCGCCCTCGACGCGCTGGCGCGCTGGGCCGACGAGAACCTGCCCGCCGAGCCGGCCGGGGGCTGCTGACCCGATGCCGGTCCGCGCCGAACACGACCGGGAGGCCCTGGCTGCCCTGCTGCGCCGCGACCCGGTGCTGCACGCCTACCAGCTGGGCGATCTGGACGACTTCTTCTGGCCGTACACCTCGTGGTTCCGCCGAGGCGACCAGGTCGCGTTGCTCTACCACGGGGTGACGCCGCCGGTGCTGCTCGCCTTCGCCGCCCCGGACGACCTGCCGGAGATGGCGGCCCTGCTGGCCGACCTGGCCCCGATGCTGCCGACCCGGGTCTACGCCCACCTCTCCCCCGGCCTGCTGGAGGTGCTGGGCCGCTGGTACGCCGTCGAGCCCGGTGGCGGCCCGCACCACCGGATGGCCCTGACCGACCCGGCCCGGCTGGCCACCGTCACCCCGGTCGGCGACGTGCTCGGCCGTGCCGACCTCCCGGCCCTACGCGCCCTCTACGCCGCCGCCTACCCGGGCAACTGGTTCGACCCGCGGATGCTCGACACCGGCCAGTACGTCGGGATCCGGCACGGCGGTGACCTGGTGGCCGTGGCCGGGGTGCACGTGTACTCGCCCGCGTACCGGGTCGCCGCGCTGGGCAACGTCACCACCCACCCCCGGGTACGCGGGCAGGGCCACGCCGCGGCCGCGGTCGCCGCGCTCTGCGCCCGGCTGCGCCCGCACGTCGACCACGTCACGCTCAACGTCAAGGCAGACAACACCGCCGCCGTGCGCCTCTACGAACGGCTCGGCTTCACCCGGGTGGCCGACTTCGGCGAACACCCCCTGACCGCTTTCGATCGCGCACGGGAGTCTGCCATGTCCAGCCGCCACGCCGGGTCAACAACCCGACCCTGACCTGGGCCGATGTCGGACCGGCCGCGGGTCCGCGGCCCCCTAGCGTCTCCCGGCAGAGGCCGCGTCATCACGCGGCGGAGCCGAAGGAGTACGTATGGCAATCAGCGCAGGACAGCGCCGGAGTCGGTGGGCGGTCATCGCCGCCGCCACGACGGCGCTGGTCACCGTGGCGGCCGCCCCGGCCGTCGCCGCACCGGGCGTCGACCCGGCCACCGTGGACCGCAGCGCGAACCCGGGCACGGCCATCCCGATCAGCAAGGTCGTACACACCCCGCCGATCCCGCCCAAGCCCGACATCGTGCTGCTGGTCGACACCACCGGCAGCATGCACGACCCGATCGACGACGTGCAGACCAACCTCCAGCAGGTCATCAGCAACGTCCGGGGGGTGCAGCCGGGCGCGCAGTTCGCGGTGGCCTCCTACCGGGACGAGGGCGACGGCGCGGAGCTGTTCCGGGTCCGGCAGAACCTCACCGGCGACGCCACCGCCCTGCAGACCGCGGTCAACGGCCTCGCCGCCGGCGGCGGCGGGGACGAGCCGGAGGCGTGGGTGAACGCGCTGTTCCAGGTCTCCGACGGCGCGATCGCCTACCGCTCCGGCAGCAGCCGTCTGGTGGTCCTGATCGGCGACGCGCCCAGCCACGACCCGAGCGCCGGGCACACCCTCGCCCAGGCCACGGCGGCCCTGCAGGCCGACGAGGCCAAGGTGCTGGCGGTCAGCGTCACCGGCGAGGGCAGCGGTCCCGGCCTCGACGTCACCGGTCAGGCCACCGCGGTCACCGGCGCGACCGGCGGCCAACTGGTCGACAGTGCCCCGGACACGGTCACCGCGGCCATCCTCAGTGGCCTGCGGGACCTCGACGTCACCGTCACCCCGACCGTGACCTCCTGCGACCCGGGGCTGACCGTCACCTTCGACGCCGCCTCGCGCACCCAGCAGAGCGGCACCGACGTGCCGTTCGCCGAGACCATCACGGTCGCCGGCGACGCGACGCAGGGAGCAACCCTGCACTGCACCGTCGACTTCCTGCTCAACGGCCTGTCCGGCGGGCCGGCGTTCGTGGAGCAGATCGCCGTCACCGTCAACGACGTCACCCCGCCGGTGGTGGTCGTCGACGACAGGACCGTCGAGGCGACCAGCCCCGCCGGAGCGGTGATCAACTACCCGGCCACGGCCACCGACAACGTCGACGGCCCGCTCACCCCGACCTGCGCGCCGCCGTCGGGCGGCACGTTCCCGCTGGGGGCCACCACGGTCACCTGCTCGGCCACCGACGCGGCCGGCAACACCGGCAGCGACACCGCGGTGATGCGGGTGGTCGACACCACCGCGCCGGTCACCCAGTGCGTGCCGACGAACAACCCGAGCGGGGACAACACCCCCGGCTCGTACAACCCGGACGGGTTCTACCAGCTCACCGCGACCGACATCGTCGACACGGCGGTGCAGGTCTTCATCGCCGACGCCGCCGACCCGACGGTCACGTTCGGCCCGTTCCCCGCCGGCACCAAGATCAAGCTGGTGCAGGCGCCGGGCGCCCAGTCCAGGGTCAAGGACGGCACCGGCGACATCGACTACAAGGTCACCCTGCGCGGTGACGCCCTGATCACCGCCGTGGACGACTACGGCAACAAGTCCACGGCGACCTGCCTGGTGGCGCCGCCGCCGAAGTGACCCGAGCGTGAGTCGCGGGGGTGGCCGGCACGCCGGTCACCCCCGTCCCGCGTACGGGGTGGGTCAGCGGCGCCGGCTGGGCGAGTCGAAGCGGCCGGCGCGCACCTCGCGCAGGGCCCGACGCCGCACCTCCCCCCGCAGGGTGTCGACGTAGAGCCGGCCGGCGAGGTGATCGGTCTCGTGCTGCAGGGCCCGGGCCAGAAAGCCGCTGCCGGAGATGGTCAACGGCTCCCCGTGCCGGTCGAAGCCGCGCACCGTGGCGTGCATCGCGCGGGAGGTCGGGAAGTACAGCCCGGGGATCGACAGGCAGCCCTCGTCGTCGTCCTGCGACTCCTCGGACAACTCGATGCTCGGGTTGACCATGTGCCCACGGTGCCCGTCGGCGTCGTAGACGAAGACCTGCGCGCCCACGCCGATCTGCGGGGCGGCCACCCCGGCGCGCCCGGGCGCGCCGAGCAGCGTGTCCATCAGGTCGTCGACGAGGGTCTGCAACTCGGCGTCGAAGCTGGTCACCGGCTCACAGGCGGTGCGCAGCACGGGATCACCGATGATCCGGATCGGGCGTACGGTCATGTGCAGAAGGCTATCCGGGCGTTACGGCGGCGGCGGCCCCACCCCGGCGGTCACCGGTCGGCGATCAGCACGGCCACCCCGTCGAGGATGCGGGCCAGCCCGAACTCGAAGGCCCGCGCCGGGTCCGAGGGCCCCTGGTACTCCTGACCGGCGGCGGCGCCGACCCGGGCGGCGGTGGGGAACCGTCGCGGGTCCATCGCCTGCTCCAGGTAGGGGGCGTGCGCCCGCCACCACTGCTCGTCGGTCATCCCGGTGCGCTGGGCGGCCTGGGCGGCCTCCACCGCGCCGCGCACCGCGCCGTGGACGTAGCCGTCGACGAGGGTGACGACCGCGTCCATCTCCAGGTCGGTCAGGCCGATCCCCTCGACGGCGCGCAGCTCGTAGTCGTACTTGGCGGTCACGTTGGGGCCCAGCGGCGGGCGGGTGGTGGCCACCTGCAGCAGCCAGGGATGCCGCAGGTAGAGCGCCCAGTTCTCCCGGGCGATCTGCTCCAGGCGGGCCCGCCAGCCGCCCGGGACCTCCCGCGGGCGGGCCGTCTCGCCGTAGACGGTGTCGAGCATGACGTCGAGCAGCTCACCCTTGCCCGGCACGTGCGTGTAGAGCGACATGGTGCCCACGCCGAGCCGCTCGGCGACGCGGCGCATGGACAGCGCGGCCAGCCCCTCGGTGTCGGCCACCTCGATCGCGGCCCGCACGATCCGGTCCACGCTCAGGTCGCCGCCCCGGCGGCTGGGCTTCTCGCTGGTGCGCCAGAGCAGGGCGAGGCTGCGCGCGGGGTCCCCGGTGCCGCTGTACTCGACGGTCATGCCGCCACCCTACGGACCGGTGGCGTACGGCTGCGGCTGCGGCGCCCGGTCAGGGTCGGGTGGACCGGTACGCCCGCGGCGACTGCCCGTAGGTGGCGCGGAACAGCCGGCTGAAGTGCGCCTTGTCGGCGAAGCCCCAGCGGGCGGCGATGACCTGCACCGGCTGGTCGGCCAGCAGCGGGTTGGCCAGGTCGCGGCGGCAGCGCTCCAGCCGTCGGGTGCGGATCAACGCGGCGACGCCGAGGTCGGCGTCGGCGAAGAGCCGGTGCAGGGCGCGCAGCGACAGGTGGTGGGCCGCGGCCACCGCCGCCGGGGTGAGCTCCCGGTCGGCGAGGTGCCGCTCGACGAACGCGGTGACCTCGGCGCGGGTGGCGTTCTGCCGTACCTCGACCGGCAGCCGCGGCTCCCCGTCGAGCTGCCGGGCCAGGGTGGCCGAGATCAGGTCCAGGGCGACCGCGGCGAGCGCCGGCGCGTCGGCGAGGTGGTACTGCTCGGGGTGGGCGGCGATGCGCCGCAGGTACTGGGCGGCCAGCGCGGCGATGCCGGCGTCGGTGGGAATCCGGGTGGCGAGCAGCCGGCGTACCCGGTCCGGGGGGATCGGCAGTTCCCGGTGCGGGATCTGCACGGTGATGGTGGCCGCCAGGCCGGCGCCCACCGCGTCGTGGACGGCCACGTGTGGGCGGGAGACGTCGAGCAGGGTGAACTCCGCCGGCTCCATCCCGGCCTGCCGTCGATCCTGGCTCAGTACGCTGCGCCCGGCGGTGGGCAGGGCCAACTGGTAGACCTCGGCGTCGTGCTGGCGGACCAGCCGCTCGGGCCGGATGGAGTACAGCGACGGATAGCGCAACGCGGTCATCCTGATCCGGCCCAGGTCGACGACGCGGGCCTCGGCGACGAAGTCGTCGAGGTGGGCGCTGCTGATGTGCGCCGGGGCGGTCTCCTGGGCCACGAGCTGGTGCCAGAAGTCGAACCGCTCGGCGGGCGGCAGCCCGCGGGTGTCCACCACCTCGGTGCGCAGCACCGCACTCCCCCCGTTCGCGCGTGCCGGCCATTGTGGCACCGGCCCGCCCGGATGCCCAGGGTCGGTCAGCCGGTGGCGAGCAGGGCGCGCACCGGGGCGGCCTTCGCCGCGGCCTCGGCGACCTCGGCGGCCGGGTCGCTGTCCCAGGTGATGCCGCCGCCGGCCCAGACGTGCAGCCGGTCGGCGTCCGCGGCGGCGGTGCGGATGGTCAGCCCGAGGTCGAGGCCCTCGGCGCCGACCCAGCCGAGCCCGCCCATGCTGGCGCCCCGGCCGACGGGTTCCAGGGCGGCGATCCGGTCCAGGGCGGCGAGCTTCGGCGCACCGGTGACCGACCCGCCGGGGCAGACCGCGCGCAGCAGGTCGGCCAGGCCCAGACCGTCGGCGACGGCCGCCGACACGGTCGACTCGGCCTGCCACAGGTCGCACCAGCGGCGTACGGCGAACAGCTCGTCGACCCGGACCGACCCGGTGCGGGCCACCCGGGCCAGGTCGTTGCGCTCCAGGTCGACGATCATGACGTGCTCTGCGCGTTCCTTGGCCGAGTCGAGCAGCTCCCGCCGGCCGGCGGCGGTGGCCGGGCGGGTGCCCTTGATCGGCCGGGTGACCACCCGGCCGCCGGTGACCTCGACCAGGGTCTCCGGGGAGGCGCAGCCGATGGCCCAGCCGTCGCCGTGCAGGGTGCCGCCGTAGCGGGCCCCGGGCAGCGCCGCGAGCCGGGCCAGCGCCGGGCGGGGGTCGCCGTGGTAGCGGGCGGCGGCGTGCCCGACCACGTTGACCTGGTAGACGTCGCCGCGGCCGATGGCGGCACGGACGGCCTCGACGGCGTCGGCGTGCTGCCCGGCGGTCCAGCTCTCCCGCCATGGGCCCAGCCACCACGTCCCGGTGTCGGCGGCGGGCGGCGCCGGGCGGGGCGCCGCGGCGCCGTGGCCGAAAACGACCACGGCGAGGTCGGGCAGCGCCGGTGCCGGGGTGGGGGCGCCGGGCCGGGCGCCGACCATGGTGGCCCCGGCGGCGGCGGAAACGTGCAGGGCGGCCCCGCAGACGCCGTACGGGTCGTGCCGGCCGGGCCGGGCGAGGTCGGCGACGCCGAGCCCGTGCGAGGTGAGGAACTCCTGGGCGAGCGCGGCCGGATCGCCACCGTCGGTGACCCGCCACTCGAACCGCTCCCGTTCGACGAGCACGCTGCGGCAGGACGCCGGCACCGCCGGTACGTCGATCAGCGGTTGTGGGAGCGTTTCCACGCCGTCTGGACCATTCTTCCTCATCCGTTCAGCGGATTTCCGGTGAACAAGACGGATGCCTGCTCGATTCGGCGCGCTTCCGCTTGGTACTGTGCGTCACTGGTCATGTGAACCATGACACAGTGCCCCCACAGTCCGGAGAACCCGATGTGCCTGCACCAACCCACCTGCCCCTCCGCCGAGGCGACCGACCGGGAAGCCGCCCGCGTCATCGCCTGCTTCCGTGAACAGGGCTGGAGCCTGCTCTGTAACGGTGTCATCGTCTTCGAGGACACCGGGGAACTGCTCCCCGACGGCAGCACCATCGCCCCGCACCGCGGCCCCGCCCGGCACGCCCTCGTCGCCTGAACGATCACGTTCCGTAACAGGAGCTGGTCACCCCGCACCAGGCTAGTCCCCCAACCGGGGCAAGCCCTCCCCAGGTGGACCCACCGGGGCGGCACGACGGCCGCCCCGGCCCCGCGACGGGTCAGTCCTCGAACGCCTCCGGCGCCGGGCACGAGCAGACCAGGTTCCGGTCGCCGTACGCGCCGTCGATGCGCCGCACCGGCGGCCAGTACTTCGCCATCCGGTCCACCGACCCCGGGTACGCCCCCACCGACCGCGGATACGGGTGCGGCCACGAGTCGCCGCTGACCATCGCCGCGGTGTGCGGCGCGTTGGCCAGGGGGTTGTCCCCTGCCGGCCACTCTCCGGCGCCCACCGTGTCGATCTCCGCCCGAATGGCGATCATGGCGTCGCAGAAGCGGTCCAGCTCGGCCAGGTCCTCGCTCTCGGTCGGCTCCACCATCAGCGTCCCCGCCACCGGGAACGACATCGTCGGGGCGTGGAAGCCGTAGTCGATCAGCCGCTTCGCCACGTCGTCGACGCTCACCCCGGTGGCCTTGCTCAGCGGCCGCAGGTCCAGGATGCACTCGTGCGCCACCAGGCCCTTGTTGCCGGCGTACAGCACCGGGAAGTGCCCGCGCAGCCGCGCCGCCACGTAGTTCGCCGCCAGCACCGCCACCCCGGTGGCCCGGGACAGCCCCTCGGCGCCCATCATCCGCAGGTACGCCCACGGAATCGGCAGGATCCCCGCCGAGCCGTACTTCGCCGCGGAGATGGCCGGCTGCGCGTCGACGTGCGAGCCGAGCGGGTCGCCCGGCAGGAACGGCGCCAGGTGCGCGCGTACCGCCACCGGACCGACGCCCGGGCCGCCGCCGCCGTGCGGGATGCAGAACGTCTTGTGCAGGTTCAGGTGCGACACGTCCGCGCCGAACTTCCCCGGCTTGGCGAAGCCGACGAGGGCGTTGAGGTTCGCCCCGTCGACGTACACCTGCCCGCCGGCGTCGTGGACCTTCGCGCAGAGCTGCGCGATGCCCGTCTCGTACACCCCGTGGGTCGACGGGTAGGTCACCATGATCGCCGCGAGGGCGTCGCGGTGCTTGTCGATCTTCGCGTCGAGGTCGACCAGGTCGACGTTGCCGTCGGCGTCGCAGCCGACCACGACCACCCGCATGCCGGCCATCACCGCGGACGCCGCGTTGGTGCCGTGCGCCGACGACGGGATCAGGCACACGTCCCGGTGCCCCGCGCCCCGGGAGGCGTGGTAGGACCGGATGGCCAGCAGCCCCGCCAGCTCACCCTGCGAACCGGCGTTGGGCTGCACGCTGACCGCGTCGTAGCCGGTCACCTCCGCCAGCCACCCCTCCAGCTGGGCGATCATCTCCCGGTACCCGGCGGTCTGCGCGTCCGGCGCGAACGGGTGGATGTGCGCGAACTCCGGCCAGCTCACCGGCTCCATCTCGGTGGTGGCGTTGAGCTTCATCGTGCACGACCCGAGCGGGATCATGCCCCGGTCCAGCGCGTAGTCGAAGTCCGACAGCCGGCGCAGGTAGCGCAGCATCGCCGTCTCCGAGTGGTGGGTGCGGAACACCGGGTGGGTGAGGAAGTCCGAGGTGCGACGAAGCTCCCGCGGCAGCGCCGCGTCCACCTCGCCGGCCACCGGGTCCACCCCGAACGCCGCCCACACCGCGTTCAGGTGCGCCCCGGTGGTGGTCTCGTCGCAGGAGATCCCCACCCGGTCGGCGTCGACCAGGCGCAGGTTCACCCGCCGCTCGGCGGCGGCCGCGACCACCTCGGCGGCCCGGCCGGGCACCCTCACCGTCACCGTGTCGAAGAACGCCACGTCGGCGACCTCGACGCCGCCGGCGCGCAGCCCGGCCGCGAGCCGCGCCGCGTGGTCGTGGGTACGCCGGGCGATCTCCCGCAGCCCGTCCGGGCCGTGGTAGACGGCGTACATGCCGGCCATCACCGCCAGCAGGACCTGCGCGGTGCAGATGTTGCTGGTCGCCTTCTCCCGGCGGATGTGCTGCTCGCGGGTCTGCAACGCCAGCCGGTAGGCGGGGTTGCCGTCGGCGTCGCGGGACACCCCCACGAGGCGGCCGGGCAGCATCCGCTCCAGGCCGGCGCGCACCGCCAGGTAGCCGGCGTGCGGCCCACCGAAGCCCATCGGTACGCCGAAGCGCTGGGTGGTGCCGGCGGCGATGTCCGCGCCGATCTCACCGGGGGCGCGCAGCAGGGTCAACGCCAGCAGGTCCGCGGCGACGGTGACCAGCGCCCCGGCGGCGTGCGCGGCCCGCACCAGCGGCGCGTGGTCGCGTACCGCCCCGGACGCGCCCGGGTACTGCAGGTGCAGGCCGAAGAACTCGCCCGGCAGCTCGTCGGCGTCCAGGTCGAGCACCCGCACCTCGATGCCGAGCGGCTCGGCCCGGCTGGCGATCACGGCGATGGTCTGCGGCAGGGCGTCGGCGTCGACGACGTACGCCGGGCTCTTGCTCTTCGACGCGCGGCGGGCCAGCGTCATCGCCTCGGCCGCGGCGGTGCCCTCGTCGAGCATCGAGGCGTTCGCGGTGGCCAGGCCGGTCAGGTCGGTGACCATGGTCTGGAAGTTCAGCAGCGCCTCCAACCGGCCCTGGCTGATTTCCGGCTGGTACGGCGTGTACGCCGTGTACCAGGCCGGGTCCTCCAGCACGTTGCGCCGGATCACCGCCGGGGTGTGCGTGCCGTGGTAGCCCAACCCGATCATCGACACGGCGACGGTGTTGCGGGCGGCCAACGCGCGCAGCTCGGCGATCGCCTCCTGCTCGCTGGCCGGGGCGGGCAGGTCCAGGGTGCCGTGCCAGCGGATCACCTCGGGGATCGCCGCGTCCATCAGCTCGTCGATCGAGCCGTAGCCGACGGCCTCCAGCATCCGGCGCTCGTCGGCCGGGTCGGGGCCGATGTGACGGTCGGCGAACTGCTCTGCGGTCATGAGCGGCGCTCCTACAGGGGCGAGGTCGACAAGTCGGCCTCCCCCTGAGTCACGCGCAAGCGCTCCACAGTGCCTGCCCACGTGGTCCTTTTGCCTGAGAGGTTCCGGGGAGGAAGCTGCCCCTTCGGCGCCGCCCGGATGCTGCTGGGCGGTCTCTCCCGCGTGGGTGGTACCGGCACCGTCAACGCTACCAGCGTCACCGTTTCCGGCAGATGTCGTACCCCGTCACAGGGCGACGGGGGCCGCTCCCGCCGGCACCGCGCCCTCACCCGCCGCCGGCGCGGCACCGGCGCGGACCCGGTCGGCCAGGGCCGGCAGCAGCCGCCCCAACGGCGCGTCGAGGGTCAACGCGGCGTACGGGTCGCCACGGGTCGGCCCCTGGTTGGCGATGACGACCGGGATGTCCAGTTTCGCGGCGCGCAGCACGAACCGGCGGCCCGACATCACCGTCAACGACGAACCGAGCACCAGCAGCAGCCGCGCCCCGCCGACCATCGCGAAGCAGCGCGACACCCGCGGCGCGGGCACCGTCTCGCCGAAGAACACCACGTCCGGCTTCAGCATGCCGACGCCGCAGAACGTGCAGTCGACGACGCGGAACCCGGCCACCTGATCGTCGTCGAGCTCCACGTCACCGTCGGGGTTCACCGCCCCGGCCGCAGCGTCGAAGCCCGGGTTGGCCTCGCGCAGCCGCCGGTCCAGCTCCTCCCGGGAGGTGCGGTTGCCGCAGTCCAGGCAGACCACCTCGTCGAGGCGGCCGTGCAGCTCCACCACCCCCGGGCTGCCCGCCGCGGTGTGCAGCCCGTCGACGTTCTGGGTGATCACCCCGTCGACCAGGCCGGCGGACTGCAACCGGGCCACCGCCCGGTGCCCGTCGTTGGGCGCCGCCCGGGCGATCATCCGCCACCCCAGGTGGCTGCGCGCCCAGTAGCGCCGCCGGGCGAGCGGGTCGCGGGTGAACGTCTGGTAGGTCATCGGGCTGTGCCGGCGGGCCGCGCCGCTGGGCCCCCGGTAGTCGGGAATGCCCGACTCCGTGGACAGCCCCGCCCCGCTCAGCACCACGACACCACCGCCGGCCACCAGGCCGGCCAGCGCGTCGATCGTCTCCGTCACCCGTCCATGCTGCCTCAGCGACCCCACCGGCGGCGACCGCTGCGCCGTGACGGTCGTCGCGCCGGCCCACCGCGACCGGGCACCCCACCGGGGCCCGGCGGGCTAGGTTGGCAGGTATGCGCGTCGTCATCGCCGGAGGACACGGCAAGATCGCCCAACTGCTGGAGCGGGAACTCGCCGGCCGCGGCGACGCCGCCGTCGGCCTGATCCGCAACCCCGCGCACGCCGCCGCGCTGCACGCCCTCGGCGCCCACCCGGTGCTGACCGATCTGGAACACGCCGGCGTCGACGAGATCGCCGGGCACCTCACCGGCGCCGACGCGGTCGTCTTCGCCGCCGGCGCCGGCCCGGGCAGCGGCGCCGCCCGCAAGGACACCGTCGACCGGGCCGCCGCGGTGCTGCTCGCCGACGCCGCCCAGGCCGCCGGGGTACGCCGCTACCTGCTGATCTCTTCCATGGGCGTGGACGACGCGCCAGCCCCGGGCACCGACGAGGTGTGGGCGGCGTACCTGCGCGCCAAGAAGGCCGCCGAGGACGACATCCGCGCCCGGGACCTGGACTGGACGGTGCTGCGACCCGGCCGGCTCACCGACGACCCGCCCACGGGCCGGATCACGCTCGCCCAGCGGGCCACCCGCGGCGCGGTCACCCGCACCGACGTCGCCCGGGTCGTCGTCGCGCTGCTCTACCACCCGGCCAGCCGGGGCCAGGTCCTGGAACTCGTCGGCGGCGAAACCCCGATCGCCGACGCGGTCGGCGCCGTCGCCGGCTAGCCGCCCAGGACCGCCCGCAGCTGCGCGCTGGCCCCACCCGCCGCGGCCGCGTCCGCCCGCAGCTGGTCCGACTGCGCCGTCAGGTACGCCTGCCAGCGGCTCAACTGCTGCTGCGCCGCCGCCACCGCCGCCAGCGCTGCGGCGTGCCGCTCCTCCAACTGCTGCAGGTTGCGCTGCAGATCGTGCGACGCGCCGGCCACCTGGCCGGGAGCGCCCAGGTCACCGGCGCGCCGATGCGCCTCGGCGAGGATCTCGTCGGCCTGCCGGCGGGCGTCGGCGATGATCTCCGCACCCTCCGCGCTGGCCTCACCGATGGTCCGGTTCGCCTCGTCCTGGGCCCGCATCGCCAACTCCACGGCCATCGGATCGGGCCCCTGCGGCGCGCTGCTGGGCAGCGTGCCGTGCCGCAGCATCTCCACCTGGCTGAGCAGCCCCTGGTTCTCCCGCTTTTGCCGCTCCAACTCGTTGAGCAGCAACGAGATCCGGTCGTCGGCCGAGCGGATCACATCGGCCACCTCTTCGGCGGACAACCAGTGACTGCCCCGGAACCGTCGGGCCTCCAACATGGAGAGCTGCCGCCCCACCTCCCCCTGGTCGCCCAGCGGAGACATGGAGATGCGGTCGGTGTGGTCGATGCTCATCGGGCACCTGTCCAGCTGAAGTCGCGCGGGGCAGCGGCGCCGGCCTCGGCGAGGGGCGGGTAGAGGGAGTGATCGTAGCTCTCCGTCAGGATCTGCTCGGGCTGCACACCCGAGCGACCCAGAACCGTGATGGTCTCCCGGATCATCTCCGGGCTGCCGCACACCAGTACCTCGGTGTCCCCCCACGGGCCCAGCCGCACCGCCGTGTCAGCGGCCTTGCCGATCGCGCCCTGCCAACCCCAACCCGTCTCCACCGTGGGCACGTACCGCAGCCAGCCCGCGCCGCCGTTCTGCCAGGCCGCCGCGGGTGGCATCGACGCGAGCTGCGCCAACGCGGTGTCGTCGTACAGGTCGTCCGGGGTACGACCGCCCACCACCAGGGTGGTGCGCCGCCCCGAACCCTGCTGCAACGCCTCGATGACCGCCCGCAGCGGCGCCAGACCGGTACCCCCGGCGATCAGCAGCAGCGGCAGGTGCGGCGACCGGTCGTACGACGACAGCGCCGTACCCGTCGGATGGCCCAGCAGCAGCCGGTCACCGGCGCGCAGCTTGCGCACCAGATGAGTGGAGAACCGGCCGGTGGCCCGCACGTGGAACTCGATCGTCCCGTCCGCCCGCGGCGCGTTCGCCGGCGACAGGTACCGCCACGTCCGCAGCTGCGGCACCTGCACCGGCAACGACTGCCCCGGCAGGTAGTTGCACAGGTAGTTCGGGCGCACCGTGAACACGGCCACGTCCGAGCGCCGCCGCTCCGCGCCCAGCACCTCCGCCTCCCAGTACGGCGGCGAGCTGCGCTCCGCCTCCGCCGCACCGGCCAGCATCAGCTTCGCCACCGCCTCGTAGGCCGCCGCCCACTCGGCCCTCAACGCCGGCGTCCAGTGCGGCCCGAGGAACCGCTCCAAAGTGGTCAGCAGCGCCTGCCCCACCCAGATGTAGTGCCGCTCCCCCAGCATCACCGGATTGCCGCGCTGGTCCTCGCCGTGGAACCGGCGGTGGTCGGCGCCCAGCCGCTGGGTGAACGACGTCAACGCGCTCGCATCGTCCAGATTGGTGATGATGTGCCCGAGCGCCGCCAGGAGCTTGTCCTCCTGGTACTGCATGTTCGTCGGGAACATCGACCGCGCCTCCGGCGCCACCATGAACAGCGTGGCGTAGAAGTACTTGGCCGCCTCCGGGCCGGCGGCGGAGAACTGGCTCCAACTCTGGCGCAGCGCCGCGTTGTCCATCGTCAGTCCTCCTGCGCGCGGGCGATGTCGTGACGCTCCCGCAGAGTCAGCTCCACCACGCCGCTGGGGTCGTAGGCGCGGATAGTCTGCCAGAGATTCGGGTTGGGCACGTTGGTGTCGTAGTAGCGGTGGTGCACCGCGTGCAACGCCGCCCAACCCACGCTGCCGTTGAGCCACGACCAGTCCCCGTGCACCGCCCGCCCCGCCCGCTCCTCCTGCTCGCAGAACTTCATGAACAGCTCCGACTCGGTGTGCGGATCCGACACCCGCACCCCGGCCACCTTGAACGAGTGCAGCACCGCCTGGTTGATCACCAGCACCGCGTGCTCCCGCCACAGCGTGTCCTCCTGGTCGGTGTCCAGGCCCAACGCCGCCGCCACCACCCGCAACTGGTCGTAGCGCTCCCGGTCGCCCATGTTGCGGGTGCCGATCTCGTCGCCCAGGTAGTGACCGTTGAACGGGGCACAGCTGTAGTCCACCCCACCGACGCGCATCCGCATGTTGCTGATCACCGGCAGCGCGTGCCAGCGCAGCATCAGATCCGCGAACCAGGGATAGCTCGGGTGGCTCAACGCCACCTCCCGCACCAGCTCCCGCGGCACGTCCACCACCGTCGGATCCTCGTGCGCCGTCTCGATGACCCACGGCAGCAGGTCGAACCGCCCCGGCACCGGCGGCGGCCGCCAACCCAACCGCGTCGCCGCCTCCGTCATCCCCACCTGCGCCGGGTCACCCAGCACCGCGCCGTCGTCCAGCCGGTGCCCGCAGTAGCGCACCAACTGGTCGTTCCAGATCCGCGCCCGCGGACCCACCCCCGGACGGTCCGGCGCGAACACCGTCATCACCGACTGGATCCGCCCGCCGTTGTCCCCGGCCGCCAGGTGCGCCGCCAGCTCCCGCACGATCCCCGCCACCGTCGCCACGTGCCGGCGGTCGCGCACCTTCAACCCCGCCCACCGGATTCGCCCCACGCACCGCGCCGACTGCCGCCACGCCACCTTCGCGCCGTGGACCAGCTCGTCGCGGGTGTGCCGGTACGACCCGGTCAGCGCGATCTCCTCGCGGACCTCCGCCAACCGTGCCGCCAGCCCGGGCAGCCTCCGCTCGTCGTGGTACAGCGCGAGGAACTCCTCGGCCTCGTCGGCGATGTCGTCCACCGGCCCGACGACGGGCACCGCGCCGTGCGGCTCCCGCCGGCCCGGGGCGCCCGTGACCGGACAACCGGCGACATCGGAATGCTCGGCGACGGCGCTGCCGGCCCGTACGGAGGGAAGGCCAACATGGTGATCAATGTGCACTTCGCTCGTTTCCCCGTCCTCCGGCAGACTCCGGTGCGACCCCCGCACCGTCCTCCGCGCATCAGCTCGACACCACCACCGGACATCACTGAGAGTGACGAACCGGCTTCGTGGTGATCGCCTTGCACAGGATTCCTGGGAAGAACACAACTGTCAACAAGATGACTCCACGCGGGAGTGTTCACAATGGACCGTGCCTGCGGGCGTCCCGCGCCCGGGCCCGAACACCCCACCACCCGCCAGCATCAAGACCGACAACCCGGGCGAGTCCGCACACACGAAAGCGCCGCGAACCACCCGGCCCGCGGCGCCCTGAACAACGACAACGTCAACCCGCGCGACGCCGCGCCCGCCGCGCCGCCAACTCGTCACCCACCACGTCCGACTCCGACTCCGGCGCCGGACCGGCCGCCGTTGCCGGCTCCGCCGGCAGATGCGACAACGAACCCTGGATCTCCTTGAACGCCCCACCGATCGCGATGCCGAACACGCCCTGGCCCCCCTGCAACAGGTCGACAACCTCCTCCGGCGACCGGCACTCGTACACCGTCGTACCGTCCGAGATCAGCGTGATCCCCGCCAGATCCTCCACCCCACGCGACCGCAACGCCTCGATCGCCTTCCGGATGTTCTGCAGGGACACCCCGGCATCCAGCAACCGCTTCACGACCTTCAGCACCACCAGGTCCCGGAACGAGTACAACCGCTGCGTCCCCGACCCCGACGCGTCCCGCACACTCGGCACCACCAGCGCCGTGCGCGCCCAGTAGTCCAACTGGCGGTAGCTGATCCCCACCGCATGGCAGGCCGTCACACCCCGATAACCGACCGAACCGTCACCGTCAGTCGCCACCGGCGGCGGCACCGCACCCGGCTCGCCCCGCTCCACACCTGGCTCAGGATCCCGCGGCTCGTGCATCCCGACAACCTCCCCGTCAGTGCGGTGACACGTCGTTTCCGGAACGTGCACCCCTCGACACGGCAACCCTATCGCCGTGCTCAGGAGTTACCGCGGAGAAAGGGGCGCGACACGCCGCGCCACGACACGACGAACCACCACACCCATCGGAAGGTCACTCACCGTGACCGCTCCGGCCACCGAGAAGGATCGGCACTCAGCCGGCGAAATCCTCCGGACGCACCTGGTCCAGGAACTCGCGGAACTTCTCCACCTCGTCCTCCTGCTCGTCGGGAATCACGATCCCCGCCTCGCTGAGGACCTGCTCCGCACAACGAATCGGCGCACCGACCCGCAACGCCAACGCGATGGAATCACTGGGCCGGGCCGACACCCGCACCCCGTCGCCCAGCAGCAGATCCGCGTAGAAGACGTTCTCCTTCAACTCGGTGATCTCCACCGCCCGCAACGGCGCCTTCAACGCCGCCAGCACATCCCGCAACAGATCATGCGTCAACGGCCGGGCCGGCTTGACCCCCTGCTGCTCGTAAGCGATGGCCGTGGCCTCGACCGCGCCGATCCAGATCGGCAGATAGCGGTCCCCCTCGACCTCCCTGAGCAGGACGATCGGCTGGTTGCTGGGCAGCTCCACCCGAACTCCGACCACGCTCAGCTCGCGCACCGCCGCCTCCGTGTCGTCGTCACCTACGCACCGCGCCCTTCCCTGCACGGTACACGGACCGCGACACGGTCGTCCCATGCGCACCAGCACCACGCCCCGCGCCAGAAAGGGGTTACCCCGGCAAGCCTACGGCACGCTCCCCGGGGCAGATCTTTCCGCACAACACCACACCGGCCGGCTCACCGACCCAACGTCGACCGCAACCCCACCCGCACCAACGCCGCGTGCAACTGCTGCGACAACGCCACCAACTCCCGCGCCGTCTCCGCCGCCCGCGCCCGCGCCGCCGGATCACTCTGCCGCGCCAACGGCGCCACCAACTGCGCGAACAGACCGATCTCACGATCCGCCGCCGACCGGTACGCCCGCAGATGCCGCGGCTCCAAGCCGTACGCCGCCAACCCCGCCACCGCCCGCGCGATGATCAACGCGTCCGCGTCGTACCAACCCGGCGGATCCGGCACCAGCACACCCAGCCGCTCCAACTCGCCCAACGTCGACTCGTCGATGCCACTGCGCGCCACCAGATCGGCCCGCCCGAGCCGCACCTGCGACGACTCGGGCTCGTCCACCGACCGGCCCGGCACCTCACCACCAGGACCCACCGCCACCAACGTCGGCCGCGGCCGCCCCGGCGCCCCACCGCCGGAGTCCCACTCCGCCAACTGGTCACGGATCACCCGCAACGGCAGATACTGATCCCGCTGCGCGGTCAACACGAACCGCAGCCGGGCAACGTCGTCCCAGCTGTACTTCCGGTAACCCGCCGCCGTCCGCTGCGGCTCCACCAGACCCTCGGCCTCGAGGAAGCGCAACTTCGAGATGGTGACGTCCGGGAACTCCACCCGCAACTGACCCAGCACCTCGCCGATACTCATCAGCGGGTGCGACCGGGCCGCCCCGGATGGCATGGAGGCCGCAGGCTCGTTCACCCCCGGCCGGCCTCCTCCTCCGGGCGCGGACCGGCGATGAACACCACCCGGAACTTGCCGATCTGCACCTCGTCGCCATTGCTCAACGTGGCCGCCTCGACCCGCTCCCGGTTCACGTACGTGCCGTTCAGGCTGCCCACATCCCGCACCGTGAACGTGCCACCGTCGCGGTGGAACTCCGCGTGCCGCCGCGACACCGTCACGTCGTCGAGGAAAATGTCACTGTCCGGATGCCGGCCACTCGTCGTCACATCGTGATCCAGCAGGAACCGGGCACCCGCGTTCGGGCCCCGACGAACCACCAGCAGCGCCATCCCGGGCGGGAGAGAGCCGGACATGCGGCTCGGCACCACATCGGTGTCCGGGCCCTCCAGCACTTCGTCCAACGAACCGAGATTGAGCGTCGAAGTGACGTCGAGCGGGGGGAACTCGTCGCCTGGGCGCGTCATGGGACCACCTCACGGATCTGTTCGGTCAGCGTCGGGGTAATGGCGGGTCTGGCCGCCGGGCAGGTCACACACCCGGCGGCTGGCTCCCCGTGCCAGGGAAGGCAATTACACAACGCTCAACTGTTGTTTTCTCGGTCGACTGGGCGAGCCTAGCCAGCGCCGAAATGCAGGGCAACCGGGACGCGCGCAGAACATCACCACGCCCGCCCGGGGCATGTCAGCTCCCGGTGAGCTCGCGGTACGCGTCAGCGGTCAACAGACCGTCCAGCGCCGCCGGGTCGTCCGGCGTGATCTCCAGCAACCAACCGGCGCGGTACGGATCCGAGTTGATCACCTCAGGGGTGTCACCCAGCGCGTCGTTGCGCGCCGCCACCGTACCGCTCACCGGCGCGTAGATCTCCGACACGCTCTTGGTCGACTCGATCTCACCCAACGGCTCGCCGGCCGCCACCACCGCACCGACCTCCGGCAGCTGGACGAACACGATGTCACCCAGCGCGTCCTGCGCGAAATGGGTGATGCCAACCCGGACGGCGCCGGCCTCGGCACCCACCACCCACTCGTGCTCGGCGGTGTAACGCAGATCCTCAGGAATCACCAGACGCGTCCTTCATCCATCGGTGCGCCGGGCGGTACCCGGCGCGGCCGCGCCGGTCAGGAGACCGGACGGGCGTGTTCCAGCTTCATCGGCGCGTGCAGCACCGAAACCTCGGCAACCTCACGCTCCTCGACGATCACGTTACCGCCGTCGCCCGACACCACTGCGGCCACCCCGCCGGGAATGTTCAACGCGGTACGCATCGTCTCCGGATCACCGATCACCGTGATCGTGAACGGACCCGTCAACGTCCGCCCGTCGACCTGCAACGCCCCGTTCCTGCCATCCAGGAAGTACGTCGACGCGATGATCCGCACCGTCACCCGGTCGGCACCGGAAACCTGCATCGCCTCCGCGCCCGCGCCCCGCAACTCCTGCACCGCGTCCAGGATCCGGTCCGCCCGGATCCCCTTCGGGCCCGGCTCGAACCGCACCGTCAACCCCGGACCGCGCGCCGGCAGCGTCCCCGCCAGGATGCCCAGCTCGTCCGCCCGACGCGTCGCCTCCTCCAGCGCCGCCTGCCGGCCCTGCTCACCCGAGCGCAGCTGCCGCTGGCTCTCCTCCAGCCCGGCGATGTCCTGCTGCAGCCGCTTCTCCCGCGAGTCCAGATCCGAGAAGATCCGAACCAGGTCCTCCTGCCGGGTCGCCGCCAACGTCGGATCCGTCGACGTCGTCTTCAACTGCACCACCAGGGTGAACCCCAGCAACGCCAGCAGTACCGCGATCATCACCCCGGCCGAGCTGACCCGCCGCCACACCGGCGCAGGCGCAGCCACCGGCTCCGGGGTCGACCCCACCGCCTCCGGTCGCTCCTCCACCGGCCGCTGCGCCAGGTTCACCGTCGCGTCGCCGTCATCGCCGGTCGCCGGCTGCCCCGCCGCCACCTGGGCCAGGTTCACCGTCTCCCCGCCGTCGTCGGCCGACTCCTCCGGCTCCGGCTCCGCCGGCGGCACCAACGGACTCAACTCGTCCGGGTCCGGCGCGTCCGGCCGAGGATCCGGCTCAGCCGCCGGCCCCGACGGTCGGCCCGGCCCCGCCGGCTCCGGCCACCCCGTACCGGTCTCCCGATGCTCATCGCTCATTGCCACAAACCTACGCCCGGAACAGGTGACGACGGATCGCCGCCACATTGCCGAAGATCCGCACCCCGAGCACGACCACCACACCGGTGGAGAGCTGACCGCCCACCCCCAACTGGTCACCCAGGTACACGATCAGACCCGCCACCAGCACGTTCGAGATGAACGACACCACGAACTGCTTGTCGTCGAAGATCCGGTCCAGCTTCGCCCGCACCCCGCCGAAGACCGCGTCCAGCGCGGCCACCACGGCGATCGGCAGGTACGGCTGCAACGCCGAGGGCACGGTCGGATCGAAGTAGATCCCGAGAACCACACCGACGAGCAGCGCCAGCACCGCGATCATCGGACACCTCCGGAGGGGCGGGGAGAGGCTCCCGAGCCGGACGGCCCGGGACTTGTCGAGGTATCGGCGGCCGACCCCGACGGCGACGGGCTCGGACTGACCGAAGGCTCCGCGTAGCGTAGCCGCGGCTCCGGAGCGGCCGGCAGCGTGACGTCCTCCGCATCCCGCACCCGGAACGACAACCCGGTCGTCTCCGCCACCCGACGCATCAGGTACGCCGCCCGGCTCTCCTCGAAGTCGTCACGCATCGTGTCCGGGCCGATCGCCGTCACCTTGTACGGGCTGGTCACCGGCCGGAAATCCACCAGGATCGCGGCACCCGCCGAGCGGATCGTCGACGTCGCCGTCAACCGCTGCCCGTTGATCGCGATCGCCTCGGCCCCCGTCGCCCAGAGATCGTTGGCGACCTTCTGCAGATCCGAGTAGTACACCCGCGGCGGCCCCACGTCGGAGTCACCGGTCACCGCGTCGTCGTCCTTCGGCGCCGCGTCGGCCAGCTCCACCACCACGCCGTCCCCGCGCACCCGACCCAGACCGGTCCCCGCCTCCAGGTTGCGCAGCCGCGCCGCCCGCGAGCCGCTCAGCGCCGCGTCCCGCTGCCGGCCGACCTCCTCGCGCAGCCGGTCGGCCCGGACGCTCAGCTCGTCGGTCTCGCTCTCGCGCTGCTTGATCTGCGCGATCAGCCCGGCCCGCGCCTGGCTGCGGCTCGGCTCGTCGGCCATCGTCTCCTGGTACGCCACCGCGAACAGGAACCCGACCACGGCGAGGACCACCGCCGCCACCGCCCGGGCGGAGCTTCCCCGCCACCCTGCCGGCGCCGGCGCGTCCCGCCGTCGGGCCGCCGCGTCGGCGTAGCCCGGGTCCAGCGGGTTACGGAACAGCTCGGTGAGGAAGTCCGGGGCGTACACCCGCCCGGCGCGCTTCTCCTCGCCCTGACCGGTGGTCATGCCGCCACTCCCCCGGAGCGCCGGCGGACCGCCCGGACCAGCCGGGAGGCCTGCACCACGTACATGACGCCGGCGACCCAGTAGAGCACCAGACCCCACCACGCCAGCCCCCAGCCGATCGCCCCCGCCGCGGTCGCCGCGGCCGGCGTGGCCGCGGCGAGCAGCAGGAGCGGGAACGCCGCGAGCAGCAGGAACGTGGCGGTCTTGCCGACGTAGTGCACCGGCGGCGGGCCGTACCCGTGACGTCGCAGCACCGCGAGCGACCCGACCAGCAGCAGCTCCCGGGCCAGCAGCGCGGCCGTGAACTGCCACGGCACCACCTCGCGGGCGGTGAAGGCGAGCAGCGTGGCCAGGATGTAGAGCCGGTCGGCGAACGGGTCGAGCAGCTCGCCCAGGCGGCTGACCTGACCCAACCGGCGGGCGATCCAGCCGTCCACCCAGTCGGTGGTGCCGCCGATGGCCAGCACCACGACCGCCGCGACGTCGGCCTCCACCACCAGGAAGAGCCAGAGGAACAGGGGTACGCCGAGCAGCCGGAAGAAGCTGATCACGTTCGGCAGGGTCCACACCCGGTCGCGAGCGGCGTCGGCGGATCCCTGCGGGTGCTCTGCCGGCCGACGCGACACCGATCCTCCCTCCGCAGCACGATCCGGGCGCCTGTCAGGCACCACGGCGGTACGTGCGTGCTACCGGGCCGGCGAACGCCGGCACCATCGGCGATCCCGGGCCGGGACCTCCCCCTGATGCGGCCCGTGGGCTGGCGACCCCGGGCCGGTTGAGTTGCGCAGCCACTATATCGGGCTCACGTCCGTGCCCCCGAGCCCCGCGTCGGCGTCGGCGGCCCTTCGCTTCTGTGCGCTGCGCCACTACCCGTGGCGCATCCTAGGACACTAGTTGAGCGCGAAAAGCGGCCAACGGGTCCTCTTCCGGGCGCCTCTCAGGCGGTGCGGGCGGGAGCGCCGGTCCGTGGCGTCGACGCTCCCGCCTCCGCGGCCTGCGCGAACGCCAGCAACGCGAGCAGCAGCTCGTGCTGGGTGCGCGACGGCATCCGGTCCAGCACCGCCTGGACAGCGCGGTGCCGCCGGTCCCTCAGCTCCCCCAGCAGGCTCTCCGCCGCAGCCGTGAGGACCAGGCGGACCTCCCGCCGGTCGCGTGGATCGGCCACCCGCCGGAGCAGGCCGGTCGCCTCCAGGCGGTCACAGAGGCGGCTGGCGGAGGACGGGACCACGTCCAGCAGCTCGGCCAGCCGGTTGACGTTCGTCTCCGGCCGGTCCCGGATCAGGGCGAGCACCCGCAGTTGGGTCGGCGGGACCGTCACATGATGTCGGGGGCTGGCGGAATCGAGCACGCCGATGAGGGCCTCGGCCGCAGCGTCAATCGCCGCGGCAAGATCCGGAGGTCGCTCCACCAGCTGTCCTCTGCGATTGTCCCGCTCTTGTGCCGCTTCCGACCCGGTGACCATCCGCACTACCCGTCCCGACCGCTGACCCCGTGCCAGTCCAGGCACACGACGACGGCGTCGTCGCGCAGATCGGTGTCGGCATGATAGGCGAACAGCTCGCGCATCACCGTACCAACCGCCTCGGCCGCCGGCTGCAGCCGCGTGGATCGCATCGACCGGGCCATCGCCCGCACGCCGTAGGCCTCCTGACCCCCCGGCTCTGCGGCGTAGACGCCGTCGCTGACCACGAAGAGGCGGTCCCCGGGCTCCAGGTCGAACTCCTGGACGGTGTACCGGGTCTCGGCGAACATGCCGAGCGGGAGCTGCTGCTCCAGCGGCATCTCGGTGACCGTGCCACCGCGCAGCCTCAGGACGTGCGGGGAGCCGGCGTCGACCGCGCGGACCCGGCCGGTGACGGTGTCCACCGCGAGCAGCAGCGTGGCCACGTGCCGCTCCCCACGGTGCTGGTAGAAGATGGTGTCCGAGGCCAGCTCCGCCTGCTCCACCAGCCCACCGCCGGAGCGGCGGGCGTTGCGCATCGCGTTCACGGTCAGCGCGGTGAGCATCGACGCCGCCAGGCCGTTGCCGGTGCCGTTGAGCACGGTCAGGGTCAGCCGGTCGCCGTCCACCGACCAGTCGAAGTGGTCCCCGCCCACCGTGTACGCCGGCTCCAGCTGCCCGGCGAGCAGGAACGCGTTGTGGGTGACGCTGCGGCCGGGCAGCAGGTCCCACTGCATCTCGGCGGCCATGCTCAGGCGCTCCCGGCGCCGGGCGCGGCGGTACCGGTCGGTCTCCCGGTCCGCGGCGCGCAGCGCGGTGGCCAGCACCCCCGCGATCTCCTCCACCCCGCCCACGGTGGCGTCGTCCGGGTGCCGGGGCAGCTCGACCAGGAACACTCCCATCCGCTCACCCCAGCTCGTCAGGGGCACCCAGATCCGGCAGACGCCGTCCTCCCGGCTGTCCAGCACCGGCTGCTGGCTGCTGAAGCAGCGCTGGACGACGCCGGGGCAGGAGAGGAAGCCCGCGTCGGGCAGCTCCGGGTGGAGCACCGGCCAGAGGCCGCTGATCCGGTAGTCGGCGAGGAAGACGTCCACCCGGGACGCGGCGAGGGTCGACCGCACGGCCCGGTCGACGGCCTCGACGAGCTGGTCCGGCGGGGCGTCGTGCAAGGCACGGGCCACCGCTGCGGGCGCCTCCGGCATGCTGGTCCTTCCGAGGGGATTCTTGCTGTAGGGCAAGAATCATACGGAGGCCCCCGCCGGGCGGCGCACCGGTGGTCAGTCGGCCGGCCTGGTGGCCAGTCCACCGTAAAAGGCGTCCGGCACCGCGGCGGGCTCGCCGTGCGGGCGCCATCGGGACACCGGCAGCACGCTGTCTTCCGTCGGCCGCCACCGGCCCAGCAGTGCCGGGAACGACGTCGGCGCGCGCATCCGGAACTGCGGCCCCATCATGGCCAGTGCTTGTGGGTGCCCCGTCAGCTCCTCGCCGTCGAAGTCGAAGGCCAGGAAGCTGCCCGGCGCGACCGCGTCGTACAGCTCGTCGAGGGTACGGGCCAGGGCCTCGTCGTCGAGGAACGCGGCCAGCCCGAGGAAGACCACCCCGACCGGGCGCCTCCCCCACCCCGGTACGAACCGGTGTAGCTGGGCCGGATCGACGGTGCCCAGGTCGGTGGCGTCGCCATAGCCGTAGCCGGCGCGATCCTCGCCAGCCAGGATCTGCTGGCCCAGCGCGACGGTGACCGGGTCGACATCGGTGTAGAGCACCGTGGCGTCGGTGGCAACCTCGTGCACGTTGCCCCAGGTGGGCAGCCCCGCGCCGAGGACCAGGAACCCGTCGACACCGGCGTCGGCGATCGCGCCGACGGCACGGCCGAGGAACGCCCGCAGCTCCCGGAAGATCGCCACACACGGCCCGTACGTCTCCTCGAAGGCCCGCGCCGCGGCCACGTCCACCGGGAAGTGGTGGGTGCCACCCAGCCAGAAGTCGATCATGCGAGCGGTGCTCGGCGCCGTCGGCTCGGCCATCGACGGACCTCCCTGTCGTGGTTGGCCGACAGCGTAGCGACGGCACCGGGCTGGCGGTATCGGCCCGACGACAGTGCCCGGCCCGCGATACTGGCGGCGGGCAGGAGGTGCGATGAGGTGAACTCGGCGAACGGCGCGGCCGTGGTGGTGGGTGTGGACGGCTCCGAGCCGGCGCTGCGGGCCGTCCGGCTCGCCGCGGCCGAGGCGACCGTACGCCACCGCCCGTTGCGGGTGGTGCACGGGTTCATCTGGCCGCTGCTGCGCGTCCCCGTCGAGCCGGTCGCCGGCGCCCCGCCCGGCGGCGGACTGCGCCACCAGGCGGAGCAACTGGTCGACGAGGCGGTGGCCGAGGCCCAGCGTCACGCCCCCGGGCTGCGGGTGAGCGGCGAGATCATCGACGGCGAGGCGTCCGCCGTGCTGCTCGGTGAATCCCCCACCGCCGCGCTGATCGTCCTCGGCGACCGGGGGCTGGGCGGCTTCACCGCCCTGGTGGTCGGCTCGGTCGCCATCCAGGTCGCCACGTACGCCGAATGCCCGGTGCTGGTGGCCCGCGGCGAGGAACACGCCGGTGGCCCCGTGGTGGTCGGCGTGGACGGCTCGCCGGCCTCCGACGCGGCGGTGGAGTTCGCCGCGGAACAGGCCAGCCTGCACGGCGCCACGCTCACGGCGCTGCACGCCTACACGCACCCCGTCTCCACCGGCCCCGGCGACATGCAGCCGCTGGTGCACGACGAGTCGCAGCTCCGCACCGACGAGCAGCGGCTCCTCGTGGAATCCCTCGCCGGAATGGCCGAGCGGTACCCGGACGTACGGATCGACCGCGAGGCGGTCCGGGAACGGCCGGTCGCCGCGCTCACCGCCGCGTCCCGGCGGGCCCGGCTGGTGGTGGTCGGCGGTCGCGGGCACGGGGAGCTGGCCGGCCTGCTGCTCGGCTCGGTCAGCAACGCGGTGGTGCACCGCAGCGCCTGCCCGGTCGCGGTGGTCCGCGCCCCCGACTGAGCGGGCGGTTGGCCGGCGCGCAGACGGGTAGACGGCGCGGGAACGCACACGCGGTGACACGACCGAGGAGGCGGCGATGCCAGGACCACGGCCGGGAAGCAACGCGTACGACAAGGAACGGGCCCGACTGCGCGATCTGGTCGAGCAGTCGGGGCGGGCGGCCGACCAGGAGGCCAACCAGGTCGCCAACCGGATCCTCCAGGAGGATCGCGGACAGCGGGGCATAGTCCGGGGCGAACGGACATACGGCCCCAAGGGTGAGCGCGAACCCGGCGACCCGAAGTGAGGGCGCCGGCCGTGGTCGACGGGGCGATCGCCGGTGCGGTCGGCAGCGTCGCGCTGAACGTGGTCAGCTACCTGGACATGGTGATCCGGGCCCGGCCGGCGAGCAGCACCCCGGAGGAGAGCGCGCGACGGCTGGCCGGGGTGGCCCACGTGGACCTGGGGCCCGAGGACCGGGCGGCCAACCGCCGCTCGGGCCTCGGCCCCCTGCTCGGCTACGCCCTGGGGGTGGCCGCCGGTGCCGGGTTCGGCGTGCTGGCGGCCCGGCGTCGGCTCGCCCTGCCGGCGGCCAGTGTGCTGCTGGGCGGCGGGGTGATGGCGATGTCCGACGGTTCGTTCACGGTGCTCGGGGTCTCCGACCCGCGGACGTGGCGGCGGGCCGACTGGCTGGCCGACATCGTCCCGCACCTGGCGTACGGCATGACGGCCGCAGCCACCTGGAACCGGCTGCGGCCGTCCTGCGGACGGGGGCGTTAGCCCCGGTCGGTGCTCTCGTCGTCGGCGGTGTTGCCGCCCGGCCCGTACGGGGAGGCCTGTCCCTTCGGGACGGGCCTGCCCTGGTCGCCGGTCGAGTGGCTGCTGTTGGCCGGATGAGCGCTCGGCCGGGGCACCTTGCTGTCCTGACTCGTGGCGCCCTTGTCGTTGCGACGGAACTCCTCCTGCTGCGGCTGAACCACGACTGTCTCCTCCCGGTCGTCCGGGCCCGGCGTGCGCCGTCCCGATCCCGGGTTACCCGCGCCGGTGCCGCGCATTCGACCACCGCCGACCAGGCTGATCCGCGCTGCGGCGGGTACACGTCGACGATGGGGGACGAACGACGGGTGGCCCGGGTCCTGCTGGACCGGCAGGGCCGCACCTACGCCGAGGAGGCGGGCATCCGACTGACGGACCGGCCGGGTCCGCTGTACCAGTTGCTGGTGCTCACCACCCTGCTGAGCACCCGGATCCGGGCGGGGGTGGCGCTGGCCGCCGCGCGGGAACTCTTCGCCGCCGGCTGGCGCACCCCGCAGGCGATGGAGGCCGCGGGCTGGCAGGAGCGGGTCGACGCGCTCGGCCGGGGCCACTACCGCCGCTACGACGAGCGGACCGCGACGATGCTCGGCACCGGGGCCCGGCTCTGCCTGGACCGCTGGCACGGCGACCTGCGGCGGCTGCACCGGGAGGCCGGCGGGGAGTCGACCGCGCTGCGCCGGCGGCTGACCGAGTTCCCCGGCATCGGCCCGACCGGGGCGGACATCTTCCTGCGCGAGGCACAGACGGTCTGGCCCGACGTGCGCCCGTACGCCGACAAGCGGGCCCTGGCCGGGGCGAAGCGGCTCGGCCTGCCGGCGAACCCGCGCGGTCTGGCCGGGCTGGTCGGCGAGGCGGACTTCGGGCGGTTGGCCTCGGCGCTGGTCCGGGTGGCCCTCGGCGAGGAGTCCGCCGGTGAGGTCAACCGGACCGCCTCCGCGGCGGCCCGCTGACGCTCACTTGACCGGTGTGTCCCTCGGCCTGGTCAGATACCACACGCCAAGCGCGGCGAGCACCGCCAGCAGCACCACCCCGCCGGAGATCCCGCCGCCCTCCTCGGTGGAGCTGTGCCCGGTCACACCGAAGTAGATCACCGCGAGTCCGGCGAGCACCGCCAGGAACGTTCGCATCCCCCGATCCTTCACGTCCCGCACGCTACGGTGCCGGGACGCCGCGGAACGGACGATCTCATCGGAATCCCCCGACCGGGGTACGGCTCACCCGCCGACGGCCGGGCCGCGCAGCCGAACCCGGCGTACCGCCCGGTCGGCCACCGCCACCACCTCGACGGTCAGCCCGGGCAACCGCACGCTGTCCCCCGGCCCGGTGGGCAGCCGGCCCAGCCCGGCCAGCACCAGCCCGGCCACCGTGGTGAAGTCCCGGGTCAGCGGGAAGGTGACCCGTACGCCCACGTCGGGCAGGTCGTGCAGCGGGAAGTCCCCGGGCAGCAGCAGCGCCCCGTCGGCCTCCCGGACCACCCCGCTCACGTCCCGGTCGGTCTCGTCGTACAGCTCGCCGACCACCTCCTCGAGCAGGTCCTCCATGGTGATCAGGCCGTCGATGCCGCCGTACTCGTCGACGACCAGGGCGAGCTGCTCGTGGCACTGGCGCAGCTGCCGGATGGCGTCGGCCACCGGGAGGGTGCCGGGCAGCAGCAGCGCCTCCCGGGCCCGCTCGCCGACGGTGGTTCCCTCGCCGTCCACCAGGTCCCGGATGTGCACCACGCCCCGCACGTCGTCCAGCCCGCCGGGGCCGGTCACCGGCGCGCGGGAGCGGCCGGCTGCGGCCAGCCGGCGCATCGCCTCCGGGGCGGCGATGGTGGCCGGCAACATCATCACGTCGCGGCGGGCGACCAGGATCTCCCGCAACGTCCGGCCGGCGATGTCGAAGGCGCCGGAGAGGATCTCCCGCTGCTGCGCCGACAGCCCGCGCTGGCTGACCAGCAGCTCGCGCAGCTCCTCCTCGGTCACCTCCTCGCCCTTGGCCCGCGGGTCCCCGCCCGCCACCCGCACCAGCAGGTCCGTGCTGCGGCTCAGCAGCCACACCGCCGGGCGGGACAGCCGGGCGGCCACGTCCAGCGGGGCGGCGCTGAGCAGCGCCCAGCGCTCCGCCCACTGCATGGCCAGCCGTTTCGGGGCGAGTTCCCCGACGACCAGGGTGACGAAGGTGAGCACCACGGTGACCAGGACGACGGCGACCGGTCGGGCCGCCCCGCCGAGGAACCCCAGCGGCGCGATCAGCGGCTCGGCCAGCGACACGGCGGCCGCCGCCGAGGCGAGGAAGCCGGCCAGGGTGATGCCGAGCTGGATGGTCGCCAGGTACCGGTTGGGTTCCCGGGACAACCGGACCAGCCGGGCCCCGGCCCGGCCGCGCCGCCCCAGCCGGCGCAGCTGCCCCTCGCGCAGCGTGACCATGGCCATCTCACTGCCGGAGAGCACGGCGTTGACCAGCACCAGGACGCCCACCAGGACGAGCTGAGCCGCCACCTGACCCCCTCTCCCCTGCCGACCACTCAACCGCAGCACCGGCCGCCGCGGGCGCGCTCAGTCGTTTTCCAGGTCGTCCAGGGAGATGGCGTGGGTCATCAGCCAGCGGGCCAGCGCCGCCATGCCGAACAGCCACAGCGGCGCGGACTCGGTGGTGCCGTTCGTGGCGAAGATGGCGAAGCGCAGATCCGGCGCCCGGTACGCCTCGATCCGCCAGCGGTGGTTCTTGTCCCGCCAGACCGCCGAAGGGTCCATGGCGTCACGGTAGGCGACGGGGTGCCGCCGCCGTGCTCATCCGGGTACGACGCTCCCGCCGAGCAGGTACCGGGCGCCGACGACGGCCGCCCCGATCACGAAGCCGAACGCGATCCCCCAGGCGACCCCGAGCCAGCCGGTGTGCCGGTTCGCCCGGTCGACCGGCGGCCGCCACTTCTCCTGGTACAGCCAGGCCAGCATGCCCACCCCGTACGGCAGCAGGCCGAGCCAGAACCAGTACCAGCGGGTGCCCCGGCGCGGCGGCGGGCCGGCGACGAGCATCGTCAGCCAGAGCAGCCCGGTCAGCACGCCGAGCAGGCCGGCGGAGTCGGCCACCCGGTGCGCGAGCACCCGATCGGCACGCCACGGAAGCGCGGTGGCGGCGAGCCGCTCGGCGTACCGGTCCGCGGGCACGGCGTCGGCGTCGACGATCGCCTCGACGTAGCGGGTCTGGCCCGTCGGCACCGTCCAGACGAGCATCTGGCCGTACTCCGCCGGCGCGGGCTCGGGATGCCGGCCCCGGAACTCCCAGGTCCCGTCGCCCCACCCGTCGGCCCGCTGCCAGGTCACCACCCGGTCGGCGGCGAGATCCCGGTCGAGCTGCCCCTGGTCCACCTGACGCGGGGTGGACCACCAGGCCAGCGCCGCCCAGAGCACCCAGCCGCCGAGGATCACCCAGCGCAGCACCCGGCCCAGCCGGTCCTCACCGACGGGCGCGGTCCGGACCTCCGGAAGATCGTTCATCGGCTCACCATGCCACCCGCCGGCAAGGAGGTGGGGGCGGCGTCACGCCGGCCGGCCGACCACCTCGCGGGCGTCGTCGGGCAGCCGGCGGGTGGCGCCCCGCCGGTCCAGCAGCTCCAGCAGGGGCACCGCCACCCGGCGGGTGGTGTCCAGGGCCTGCCGGGCGGCGCTGAGCGTGAACGGCTGCGGCAGCCCGGCCAGCACCCGGACCGCGTCGTCGACGGCGCCGGGCAGCAGCACGACGTTCTCCGCCAGCCGCAGCAGCGCGCCGGCGCGGACGGCCGCGCCGATCTCCCGGGGACCGAGGCCGAGGGTGACCAGCCGGTCGGCCTCGGGGGCGCGGAACGGGTGGTCGGCGTACTCGGCGCGGACCCGCTGCACGGCCCGGGCCACCGGCTCCGGCAGGGCGTCGGCGGCGGTGGCGGTGACCCGGCCGGCCCGTAGCGTCAGCGGCGGGCGGACCAGCGCCTCCACGAGGGCCCGGTCGGGCAGCTCGAGACGCTGCCGCAGGACCTCCACCGGCACGCCGGGCTCCAGCGGATGTGCGCGGGCGTACCGGGTGGTCTCCTCGACCAGCCGGGCGCCGAGCCGCCGCCAGTGCTCGGGGTCGGCGAGCCAGTCCCCGGCCACCGGGGCGACGGTGGCGGCGACCCCCATCCGGGTCAGCGTGCCGGCCCGCGCCAGCGCCCGGCGGCGCAGCTCCCCCGCCAGGTCGGGCCGCCCGTCCAGGTCGGCCAGGACGGCCGCCCGGGCCGCGGCGGCCCCGCGCCGGCGGAGGGGCGGCGGGTCGACGTCGAGCACGGTCACCCCGCCGGCGACGTCGT
>NZ_JBAKHO010000034.1:0-62114 GCF_036902735.1 Micromonospora lacuserhaii
TTGGCCTCCGACTTCGGGCCGCTCCCGGGCCGGGCGGGCCGGAGTGCCGCCGCGCGGCCCCTCCCCCACCCCCGCCGCGCCGGCCGGGGTGGGCGTGGTGCCCCACTCCCCCGGCGCGGGCACGCCCGGCGGGCGGATCGGCCGGCGACCACCGCCGGCCTCCGACTCGCCGGGCTCCTTCGCCCCCGGCCACGGCTTGGCGACCCGGGAGGCGAGCACGAACTCCTTGCGCAGCGGGTGCCCCTCGAACTCCGGCGGCAGCAGCAGCGGCAGCAGCCCCCGGTGGCCGGCGAAGTCGATGCCGAACATCTCGTGGGTCTCCCGCTCGTGCCAGGCGGCACCCGGGTAGACGTCCACCACCGAGGCCACGGTCGGCGTCTCGCGGGGCACCCGGGTGCGCAGCAGCACGCCGTGCCGGTGCCGAATCGACCAGAGGTGAGCCACCACGTCGAAGCCGCCGCCCAGCTCGTCGACCGCGGAGAGCCAGTCGAAGAAGTCGCAGCCCAGCTCGGCGTCGTCGCGGGCCGCGCGGAGCGCGTCCGACCAGCTCGCCGGGGGTACGTCGATGGTGGCGCGGGCGTAGGACTGACCGCCGGAGACCGACGCGGTGGCCTCGACCGGCGCGAGCAGCGCGACCATCCGCTGGCCGACCTCTTCCGGAGTCATGCCGTGATCCTATGGCCGTCCGCCCCGGGCCGTGACGGGCCGCCCGCGCCCGAGGGTGCCGCATCTGCCGCTTTGCCGGGCGGACGGGCCCCGGGCGGGGAAGGATGAGCACGTGCGCGCGATAACTGTCTCCCCCGAGGTGCCCGACTCGCTGCGCCTGATCGACGACTGGCCCGAACCGGCCGCCGAGGAGGGCGCGATCCTGGTCGAGGCGCTCGCCGTGGGCATCTGCGGCACCGATCAGGAGATCATCGCCGGCAAGTACGGCGAGGCCCCGCCCGGCCAGGAACGGCTGGTGCTCGGGCACGAGTCGCTGGGTCGGGTCCTGGAGGACCCGACCGGGACCCTGCAACCCGGCGACCTGGTGGCCGGCGTGGTCCGCCACCCCGACCCGGTGCCCTGCCCGAACTGCGCGGTCGGCGAGTGGGACATGTGCCGCAACGGGCGGTACACCGAACACGGCATCAAGGGTCTCTCCGGCTTCGCCCGGGAACGGTGGCGGGTGCAGCCGAAGTTCGCCATCGGCCTGCACCCGGTGCTCGAACCGGTCGGCATGCTGCTCGAACCGGCCAGCGTGGTGGCGAAGGCATGGGACCACATCGAGCGGATCGGCAACCGGGCCGAGTGGCAGCCACAGACCGTGCTGGTCACCGGCGCCGGGCCGATCGGCCTGTTGGCCGCCCTGCTGGCCGCCCAGCGCGGCTTCTCGGTGCACGTGCTCGACCGGAACACCACCGGGCCGAAGCCGGACCTGGTCCGGGCGCTCGGCGCGACGTACCACACGGTGCCCGTCGGCGAGCTGGACTTCGAGCCGGACGTGGTGGTCGAGTGCACCGGCGCGCCGACGGTGGTCCTCGACGCGATGTGCAAGGCCGCCCCGACGGGGATCGTCTGCCTCACCGGGGTGTCCAGCGGCGGCCGGACCATCGACTTCGACGCCGGCGCGCTCAACCGGGCCCTGGTGCTGGAGAACAACGTGGTCTTCGGGTCGGTCAACGCCAACCGGCGGCACTGGGACCAGGCCGCCGACGCGCTGGCCCGGGCCGACCAGTCCTGGCTGAACTCGCTGATCACCCGCCGGGTGCCGGTGGCGGAGTACGCCGAGGCGTACACCCCCGCCGGCGAGGACATCAAGGTGGTGGTGGACTTCACCGCCTGAGCCCACCCGACGGGGTCGCTCAGATGCCGGGGAGCCGGCCGTTGCGGAACAGGTCCACGAAGAGCTGGTGGTCCTCCCGGGTACGGCCGCCGTAGGCGTGCGCGAACTCGACCAGGTACGCCACGAAGCCGTCCTCGTCGCCCCCGACCGCGGCGACGATCGACTCCTCCGTCGAGTAGTCGACCAGGTCGTGGCTGGACTCGTCGTCGGCGACCGAGTGCATCCGGGCCACCGCCCGGCCCAGGTCGGCCAGCACCCCGGCCATGTCCTCCGGCTCGTTGACGTCCGCCCAGTCCAGGTCGGCGGCGTACGGGGAGACCTCGGCGACGAGCTGGCCGACCCCGTCCAGTTCGGTGAAGCCCAGCCACGGGTCCGCGTACGCCTGGAGCGCCCGCTGCGACTCGGCCGTGCGGTGCCCCTGGTGGTGGAAGTAGCCGCGGACCCGCTCGTCGTCGATGTGCCGGGCGACGGCCGGCACCTGCGCCTGCTTCATGTAGAGCACGACGTCGTTCTCCAGCGCCTGGGTGTGCCCCTCCAGCAGCAGGTTGTACGACGGCAGCCCGGCCGAGCCGATGCCGACCCCCTTGCGCAGCACCACGTCCTTGATCTTCGAGGCGACCGGCCGGAGCCGGGTCGCCGACTCGGGACGGGTGTCCAGGTACGCCTCGTAGGCCGCGCAGACCATCTTCCGGGTCTGGCCGTCGATCTCGAAGACGCCGTCGCCCAGGGAGAACCGGCGGTCGTAGTTGTCGATGGTGGTCTGGGTGGCGAGCAGGTCGACCCGGGTGTTCAGCCGGGCCTGCTGGAGCACCCGGCGCAGCACCCCGTCGGCGTTCTCCAGGGTGATCGAGCCGATCGCGTCGTCCCCGCCGGCGGCGATGGCCCGCAGCTCGGTCAGGTAGGCGCGGGCGAACCGGTCGACCAGGTCGCCGATCACCTGGTCGGAGAGGGCCTTGGCGTAGCCGAGCAGGGCCACGCTGGCGGCGAGGCGCTTCAGGTCCCAGGAGAACGGCCCGACATAGGCCTCGTCGAAGTCGTTGACGTTGAACACCAGCTGCCCGGAGGCGTTCATGTAGGTGCCGAAGTTCTCCGCGTGCAGGTCGCCGTGGATCCACACCCGGCTGGTCTGCTCGTCGAGATAGGTGTCGTCGGCGAAGTCGCCGCGCTGGTCGGCGTAGAAGAGCGACGCGCTGCCCCGGTAGAAGGCGAACGGGGAGGCGGCCATCTTGCGGAACTTGCGGCGGAAGGCCGCCGGGTCGAGCGCCATCGACGCGCCGAACTCGTCGGTCAGCACGTCGACGATGAAGGCGGAACGCTGGTCAGCGGACTGGGTCATGGACCGCAGGCTAACGCCCGACCGCCACCGGGGGCGCTCGGCCGGACGGAAGGACGGGCGCCGGTCAGCGCCCGGTGCGGGCCGCCCCGAACCGCCACGTCGACCGCGACGCGAGCGGCGGCGTCGGGCTGAGCATCGTGCCGGCGGTGGAGAGGGACCGCGACGTGGACGCGGTCAGCGGCATCTTGCCGCAGCTCCGGGTCATGTCCGCCGCGATGGTGGTGGTCTGCCCCGCCGTCATGGCGACCTCGATGGCCGGCTTGCCGGCCAGGCCGTACCAGCAGTCCTTGGTCAGGCTCGCGTACTGGACGTACACCTTCTGGGTGCGGTGGCCCTTGAGGCTGAAGGTGCCGTCCCGGGCGATGTTGGTGAACGACGGGCTGGCGACGTCCCCGGTGCGGGAGTTGTACGTCCAGACGTACCCGGCGTCGACCGGGTTCGCGCCGTCGGTCACCTTGCCGGTGAGCTGCCCGCCGGCGGCCAGCTTCGCGTCGACCGTGGCCGTCCCGCCTGCGGTCACCGTCGCCATGGTGGCGGCGAACCGGTCGGCGACGTCACCCGACCACTGCCAGCCGTACCCGGTGCCACTGTTCGGCATGAACTCCACCGGCCACCGGTACGGGCCGAGCTCCCCGATGGTGTAGCGGCCCTGGGAGTTGGAGCAGTTCGCCCCGAAGATCGCACCCTGGCCGGGGTGGAACGCGAACGGGTAGGCGCAGACCCCGGCGACCGCCGCGCCGGAGGAGTTGCGGACGGTGCCGGTGATCGTGCCGGGCGGGTCCACCCGGATGGGCGGAATGGTGATCGTCTGCTGGGGCGTGAGCGTCACCTTCGACGCCTCGCGCTGGTCGCCGCTGCCCCCGGTCGCGGTGACCCACTGGTCGCCGTAGCGCTTCGCCGGCGGCTCGTACGGGTTGACCGCCTGGTAGGCGTAGAGCTGGACGGTCTCCGCGTTGGTGAACGGGCCGATCTCCAGCGATCCGTCGTCGGACGAGCAGGTGCTGCCCATGTGCGCGGACTGCCCGCCGAACCTCGGCTTGACCAGGCGTACGCAGATGCCGCCGACCGGCTTGCCGGTCGGCCGGTCCTGCACGGTGGTGGCGATCGCCGCCCCCGGGTTCAACGCGTACGACACCGTGGTGGTCTTCCCGCGCTCCACGTGCACGTACGGCGTCTCGTCGATGGGGAAGTACGAGGCGCCGCCGCTCACCGTCAGGGTCCAGTCGCCCGGGTCGTACGCGCCTCAGCTCGCCGGCGGGCGTACCGGCGGGGCGGTGAGCGAGGAGACCGGGCGAGCGTCCCGGGGCGCCGCGTCCACCGGCGACGCGAGCGGGTCGGGGCGGGACACCCCGCCGATGCCGGCCTGCTCGGCGGCGATCTTCTCCTGGAGGCGGAGGATCCCGTGCAGCAGCGCCTCCGGCCGGGGCGGGCAGCCCGGCACGTAGACGTCGACCGGGATGAGCTGGTCGACGCCCTTGGTCACCGAGTAGGAGTCCCAGTACGGGCCGCCGCAGTTGGAGCAGGCGCCGAACGAGATGACGTACTTCGGCTCGGGCATCTGGTCGTAGAGCCGCTTGATCGCCGGGGCCATCTTGTCGGTGACCGTGCCGGAGACCACCATCAGGTCGGCCTGCCGGGGCCCGTGCGCGAACGGGATCACCCCGAGCCGGATGAAGTCGTGCCGGCCCATGCTGGTCGCGATGAATTCGATCGCGCAGCAGGCCAGGCCGAAGTTGAACACCCAGAGCGAGTAGCGGCGGCCCCAGTTCAGCACGAACCGGATCGGCTCGCCGAGCACTCCCGGCAGCTGCACGTCGAACCCCCTTCCGTCCGTCTCAGGACAGTCAACCACAGCGTCCGGCGACGATCATGGACGGCGGTCACCGGCCCTCGGCCCCGGCGGCGACGCGTCCGGACGCCGCGCTGTCCGCAGCCGGACAACGGACCACCGATGCCGCTGCAACCTTTCCGGCCGGTGACTTGTCTGACGGGCGGGAGGCGGGCGACCGCCGACCGCCACGGGGAGGACGAATGAACGTGACGAGAGACATCCGGGCCGGTGGTCCCCCGCCGGACCCGCTGCCGGGAGTCGCTCCACCACTGGCGGAACTGGTCTTCGACGACTTCTACCACGCCCATTTCCGGGGGCTGGTCGTGCAGCTCGCCGCGTACACCGGCGACCGGTCACACGCGCAGGACCTGGTCCAGGACGCCTTCTGTCAGGCGTTCACCCGGTGGGACCGGGTGGCCGGCTACGACGACCCGCTGGCCTGGGTACGCCGGGTCGCCTGGAACCTCGCCCACAACCGGTGGCGGCGGCTGCGCACCGCGCAGGCGTACCTGCGGCGGCAGCGGGAGACGCACGTGGCGGGGCCGAACCCCGACCGGGTGGCGGTGGACGCCGCGCTCGCCCTGCTGCCGCCGAGGCAGCGCCGGGCGGTGATCCTGCACTACCTCGCCGACCTCTCGGTCGCCGAGATCGCCGACCAGGAGCGGGTCGCCGAGGGCACGGTCAAGTCCTGGTTGCACCGGGGCCGGACGGCCCTGGCCGCGCACCTGCGGGAGAACACCGGGGAGGTGCGGAATGTCTGAGCAGGAAGACCACGTCCTCCTGAGCGAGGAGTTCGGGCGGTACCGCCCGACCGCGATCATGCAGGTCGAGGTGCCCGGCCCGGCCGCGGTCCGACGGACCGTGCGCCGCAACCAGCGCCGGACGCTCGGCGCCGCCGTCGCGGCCGCCCTCACGCTGGTGACCGGCCCCACGGTCGGGTACGCGGTGCTGAGCCACCACCCCGCTCCCCGGCCAGGGCCGGTCGATCCGACGGTCTCGCCGTCGCCGACCCCCACGCCGAGCCTCTCGGGCAGCCCCACGCCGACGCCGCCGGCCACCACGCCGGCAGCGCCGCCACCCCCGGACGGCCACATCACCCGCTCGCAACTGCTCGCGTCGCCGGTCTCGCTGCCTCCCTGGCCGTCCACCACACCGGAATGCCCCTCCGGGAGGGTCCGACTGTCGGACAAGGGCCGGACGTCGCCCGCCCCGGTCCTGCTCTCCCTCGACCACGCGGATGTGGATCGCGACGGTGCGGCCGAGACCGTCGCCCGCGTCAGGTGCGACAACGGCGACAACGGCCCGGAACAGGTGGTGGCCTTCGACCGGGACGAAGCGGGGAGGATCGTCACCCTCGGCCGGGTGGCGAGCGTGCCCGGTTCGGTCACCAAGGGCTGGCTGGAGGCGATGGAGCTACGGTCGGACGGGCAGGTCCGGCTGCAGCTGACCGACCGGGCCAACGACGTGGCGTGGCCGTCGGAGTGGGCGCAGCACCAGTGGCGCACGTACCGGTGGGACGGCGAGGGCTTCGACCAGGTGCTCGGCGAGACCGCCTTCCCCGTCAACCCGTACGCGGTGGATCTCTCGGTCACCTCCACCGACCTGCGGCTGACGAAGAACGCCGACGGATCCCGCTCCGGCGCCATCGACGTGCGGATCCGGCACCTGGGCGGCCGGGACGCGACCGCGGTGGAGCTCCGGGTGAGCCTGCAGTGGGGGCTGTTCCCGGTGGACGACACCTGGACCTCGTGCCGAGACGGCTACCGCACCTCGCGGGATCCGACGCTGTGCCGGCTGGGCCCGTTGCGCTCCGGCGACGACATCACGCTGCGGCTCCCCGTCCGGGTGCCGCAGGGGTACGTCTTCACCGGTGAGAATCGGTCCGTCGCGGTCACCGCCCTCGGACCGCAGGACCAGGAGCTGATCGAGCGCGACCGGAAGAACAACGAGGTCATGCCCCGACTCGGCTGAGCGGGAAGCAGCGCGGTGGCCCGGCCGGGGAGCGATCCCGGCCGGGCGGTGGTGCTGGTGGCGGCCCCGGTCGTCGCCAACGCGGCCCTGCACGGCGACCGGACGGCCCCGGTGCCGGGAGTGTCCGTCGACCCGACCACCCCACCGACCCAGTCCCCCTCGCAGACGCCGCCGGCCACCGCGACGACCACGCCGACCCCGACCGCGTCGGCCAGCCAGCCCGCACCGGACGGCCGGATCAGCCAGCAGCAGTTGCTGGCCGCGCGGCTCGACCTGCCGGCCTGGCCGACCGGCTCGCCGTCGGGCTGCGTCACCAGCCGGGTGCGACTGGGGGCGCCGCCGAGCGGCCAGGCGGGGGACGGCCCCCACCTGATCACCCTGGACCACGGCGACGTGGACGCCGACGGGGCGACGGAGACCGTCGCGCTGATCGGCTGCCGGGCCGGCGAGGTGATCCGCAAGCAGGTGGTGGCCTTCGACCGGGACGAGGCGGATCCGATCGTCACGGTCGGTCGGGTGACCCGGACCAATTCCGGCTTCGACGACATTCTCGGGGTGCAGGTCACCTCGGGCGGCGCGGTCGAGGTGCGGGTGGCCGACATCCAGCCGTGCTGCTCAACGCCGAGCTATCTGGTTCGGGAGCAGACCCGGACGTACCGGTGGAACGGGACCGGGTTCGCCCAGACCGGGGGGCCCCACGTCGTGGGGCACCGATCCGCGGCTGACCGACCTCAAGGTGTCGGTGAAGACGACGCTCGGGCCGGCCAACCCTGACACCACCCTGCGGCCGTTCACGATGACCTTCACGGTCAGCAACGCCGGCCCGCACGACGCCGACCGGATCGCCTTCTTCAATCTGGAGGTCGACGAGCACGCCGGTGGTGACTGGTCGAAGTGCGACACGTCGGTTGGGACGCGCGGAGAGATTCCGTCCTGCCTCCTGGCCGGGCCGCGGGCCGGTCAGACCCGCACCTACACGTTCGTGTCCAACGTGCCGGACGGGCAACGTGGTGCGGGTCCGCCGCCGTGGATCACCGAGGTCGCCCACTGGGACGCCCAGAACCGGGACTGGCCGGACGTCGCGCCGCAGGACAACTCGGTGCGGACGGCGATCCCGTACAACTAAGCCGGGCCCCGCGGGCGTCCCGTCCCCGTCCTGGGGCGGGGCGCCCGCAGGCGTCCGCGGGTCAGTCGCCGGACGCGAGCCGCCAGGCGGGGCGTTGCAGCAGGCCGACGAACTCGACCAGCAGTCGTTCCCGCAGCGCGGGCGGGGCGGTGTCGAGCAGCGTGTTCACCAGGGCCATCCGGTCCGGCAGCGGGCCGGCGCCCGCGCCGAGACCCAGCCCGGCGGCCAGCCCGGCGATCAGCTCCGGGGTGAGCGCCTCCGGGGTCAGGCTGGTCACCAGGGCGCGCAGCTCCGGTGGCAGCGCCACCGGCCCGGCCGCCCGGGCCGCCGCCACCGCCTCGGCCAGCGCCGGCCGGAACTCCGCCACCCGGGGCGCCACCGAGGCGGTCACCGTCAGGTGCACGGAGGCCGGCAGGCCGGCGTACGTGAGTTGCGGCTGGGTGTGCCAGCCCCGGGCGGTCAGCTCGTCGACCAGCACGAAGAGGTCCAGCGCCGGGTCGGTCGAGGTGAAGCAGACCACGGTGGACTCCGGCTCGGCCATCAGCCGCAGGCCCTCGACGCCGCGCACCGCGAGGGCCAGCCCGGCCACCGCGTCCCGGGTCGCGGCGGCGAGCCGCAGGTAGCCGTCGTCGCCGAGGTGCCGCAGGGTGGCGTACGCGGCGGCGATCGGGCCGCCCGACCGGGTGGAGGCGAGCACCGGGTTGACCATCGTGTACCCGGGCCAGTCCGCGTACGCGAAGTACTGCGGGGCGCGCAGCGACGGGTCGCGGTGCAGCAGCACCGAGACGCCCTTCGGGGCGTACGCGTACTTGTGCAGGTCGACCGAGATCGAGGTGACCCCGTCGACGGAGAGGTCGAACGGCGGCACCGGCGCCCCGAGCCGGCGCAGGTACGGCAGGGTCCACCCGCCGAAGCAGGCGTCCACGTGGCAGCGCACCCCGGCCGCCGCCGCCACCGCGGCGATCTCCGCGACCGGGTCGATCACCCCGTGCGCGTACGAGGGGGCGGAGCAGGCCACCAGCACGGTCTCCGGGCGGATCGCGGCGGCCACGTCGGCGGCCGACGGGCGCAGGGTCACCGGGTCGACCGGCACCGTGTCCAGGGTGACCCGGAGCAGGTGGGCGGCCTTGGCGAAGGCGGCGTGCCCGCTGGCCGGCACCACGATCCGCGGGCCGGCCAGCTCGGGGCGGGCGTCCCGGGCCGCCTTCACGGCGAGGATCAGCGACTCGGTGCCGCCGCTGGTGACGCTGCCGACGACGTCCGGCGCGCTCGTGCCGGGCCCGCCGCCGAGCAGCCGGGCGGCCGCCCCGACGAGCCCGTTCTCCATCGCCAGCAGCGAGGGGAAGGCGGTCGGGTCGAGCCCGTTGACGTGTGCGCTCTGCGCGTACGCCGCGGCGGCCAGTTCGTCCAGCCCGGCCACCGCCGGGTCGTACACGTAGGCGAACAGCCGCCCGCCGTGCGTCGGCCGGTCCAGCCCGCGCAGTTCCCGCACCTCGTCGAGCACCCGCTCGGCGGGCACCCCGGCTTCGTCCATCATGGATTCGTGGTGGCCTTTCCGGACGGCTCGGCGGTGGCGAGGGTGTAGTGGCGCAGCAGCAGGGTCACCGGGGCGATCAGCAGGGCCGGCAGCACGGTGAAGCCGAGCAGGATGCCGAGGCGGGCCGAGTCGGGTTGGGTCGCCGCGGTGCCGGTGCTGGAGGAGACGTAGCCGCAGAGTTGCAGGACCAGGCCGTAGAGGCCGGGGCCGAGGGCGAGGCCGAGGGTCTCGCCGGCGGTCCAGAGGCCGGTGAAGACGCCCGCCTGGCGGCGACCGGTCCGCGCGGTGGAGTGGGCGACCACGTCCGGGAGCATGGCCAGGGCGAAGACCTGCTGGCCGGCGTACCCGACGCCGATCAGCGCGACCACCGCGTAGCTGGCGGCGGCGGGCAGCACCGGCGCGGCGACCAGTCCCAGCGCGCCCGCCGCGAGCAGCAGCGACGCGGCGACCAGTGCGGTGCGCTTGCCGACCCGGGCGCCGACCCGGGTCCAGACCGGCATCACCAGCAGCGCCGGCCCGACGAAGCAGGCGAAGAGCAGGGTCGGCCCGTTCTCCGGGTCGCGCAGGACCTGGTCGGCGAAGTAGCTGACCCCGGCGAGGATGGTGGCCACCCCGGCGGACTGCACCACGAAGACGATCAGCAGCGCCCGGAACGGCCGGTTGGCGCCGGCCACCGCGAGCTGCGCGCGCAGCGACGGTTCGGTCGCCACCACCGCGCCGGTCGGTGCGGTACGGGTGCCGAGGAACGCGCCGAGGGCCCCGACGGCGATCAGCGTGGCGACGAAGAGCCCCATCCACCGGTGCCCGGCGACCCCGTCGCCACCGGCGGTGACCACCATGGGGGCCACCGCGCCGGAGACCAGGATGGCCAGCGCCAGCACCGCGATCCGCCAGCTCATCAGCCGGGTACGCTCCGCCCGGTCGTCGGTCAGCTCGGCCGGCATCGCCACGTACGGGACCTGGAAGAAGGCGAACGCGGTGGCGGTGGCGAGGAACGCGACCGCCACGTACGCCCCGGCGGCCGGAGCGGCCCCGAAGGGCGCGGCGAAGATGGCGGCGAAGAGCGCGGCCAGCGCGAGACCGGCCCCGAGCAGCCACGGCCGGCGCGGCCCCCAGCGGGAGCGGGTGCGGTCGGAGATCCGCCCGGCGACCGGGTTGACCAGCACGTCCCAGGCTTTCGGCAGGAGCACCAGCAGCGCCGCCACCCCGGCGGCCACGCCCAGCGTGTCGGTCAGGTACGGCAGCAGCAGCAGCCCCGGCACGGTGCCGAAGGCGCCGGTGGCGAGCGACCCGAGCGCGTAGCCGGCGTGCACCCGTCGGGGCAGCGCGCCGGCTGGTGACGGGGCGGCTTCCACCACGGGCGCGTCCATGCGGCCGAATGTTACTCACGTTATGGCGCGGGTCACATCCCCTCTTCCGGCCACCAGCTCGCCGCCGCCATGTCCACCCCGGCCGGGCGCAGCGGGCAGCCCTCCTCCCGCAACCGGGCCCGCGCCTGCACCTCGTGCCCCGGCGGCAACCGGCCCGCCGAGTTCACCACCCGGTGCCAGGGCACCCCACCGCCGTGCCGGGCCATGATCGAGCCGACCAGCCGGGCCGAGGCCCGCCCGGAGCGCTCGGCAAGAGCGTCGGCGACCGCCCCGTACGACATCACCCGACCCGGCGGGATCCGCTCGACCAGCGCGAGCACCGCCTCGACGTACTCCTCAGGCGTCACGAGCTGCCACAATATGGGAACGGCCCGGGGTGCGGTGGGACCGGGCGCGCAGAATGGGCGGGTGCGCGAAGCAGTCACCTCGGCCCGGCGGATCGCCGTCAAGATCGGTTCGTCCTCGCTGACCACCCCGACCGGCGGTCTGGACGACGCCCGGGTCGACGCGCTCGTCGACACCCTCGCCGCGCTCGCCGCCGACGGCCGCGAGGTGGTGCTGGTCTCCTCCGGCGCCATCGCCGCCGGGCTCGCCCCGCTCGGGCTGCCCCGGCGCCCCCGCGACCTGGCCACCCAGCAGGCCGCGGCCAGCGTCGGGCAGGGCCTGCTGATCGGCCGGTACGCGGCCGGCTTCGCCCGGCACCGGCTCACCGTCGGGCAGGTGCTGCTCACCGTCGACGACGTGACCCGGCGGGCGCACTACCGCAACGCGTACCGGACCCTGCGCAAGCTGCTCGACCTGCGGGCCGTGCCGATCGTCAACGAGAACGACACGGTGGCCACCGAGGAGATCCGGTTCGGCGACAACGACCGGCTCGCCGCCCTGGTCGCCGCCCTGGTCGACGCCGACCTGCTGGTGCTCCTGTCGGACGTCGACGCGCTCTGGACCGGCGACCCGACCCAACCCGGCAGCACCCGGATCAGCGAGGTCCGCGACGAGCGGGACCTCGCCGGCATCGACATCGGCGGCGCCGGCCGCGCCGGGGTCGGCACCGGCGGCATGGTCACCAAGGTGGAGGCGGCCCGGATCGCCACCGGCTTCGGCATCCCGGTGGTGCTGACCGCCGCGCCGCTCGCCGCCGAAGCGCTGGCCGGCGAGCCGGTCGGCACCTTCTTCCACCCGGCGCAGCGGCGCCCGGCGGCCCGGCTCTTCTGGCTCGCGCACGCCACCGCACCCCGCGGGCGGCTGCACCTCGACCCGGGCGCGGTCCAGGCCGTGGTGGGGCGGCGCAAGTCGCTGCTGCCCGCCGGGATCACCGCGGTCGACGGCACGTTCACCGCCGGCGACCCCGTCGACCTGGTGGACGCCGCGGGCGCCCCGGTGGCCCGGGGGCTGGTCAACTACGACGCGGTGGAGCTGCCCGGGCTGCTCGGCCGCTCCACCGGAGAGCTCGCCGCGGCGCTCGGCCCGGCGTACGAACGGGAGGTCGTCCACCGCGACGACCTCGTGCTGCTGTGAGGAGTGGACGCATGAGCGAGCGTCAGCGAGCGAATCATCAGTTCAGCGCGGTGGTGCCTCATGGCGGCACGGAGCGCAGCGGAGTGCCGGCATGAGCGAGCGTCAGCGAGCGAATCATCAGTTCAGCGCGGTGGTGCCTCATGGCGGCACGGAGCGCAGCGGAGTGCCGGCATGAGCGAGCGTCAGCGAGCGAATCATCAGTTCAGCGCGGTGGTGCCTCATGGCGGCACGGAGCGCAGCGGAGTGCCGGCATGAGCGTCGTCGAACAGGCCCGACGGGCCCGGGACGCGGCGGGTGAGCTGGCCGTCGCCACGCGTACCGCCAAGGACGCGGCGCTGCACGCGATGGCCGACGCGCTGGTGGCGCGTACGCCGGAGATCCTGACCGCGAACGACGCGGACCTGGCGGCCGGGCGGGAGGCCGGGCTGAGCGCGGCCGTGCTGGACCGGCTGGCCCTAGACGTGGGCCGGGTGGCGGGCATCGCCGACGCGCTGCGCCAGATGGCCGCGCTGCCCGACCCGGTCGGCGAGGTGGTCCGCGGCGCGACCCTGCCCAACGGCCTGGAGCTGCGGCAGGTCCGGGTGCCGTTCGGGGTGGTCGGGATCATCTACGAGGCACGGCCGAACGTGACCGTCGACGCCGCCGGGATCTGCCTGAAATCCGGCAACGCGGCGCTACTGCGCGGCTCCTCGTCGGCGGCGCACTCCAACGCCGCGCTGGTCGCGGTGCTCCGCGACGCGGTGGCGGAGGCGGGCCTGCCGGCGGACGCGGTGCAGCTGCTCGACGCCAGCTCCCGCGACTCGGTCAAGGAGCTGATGCGAGCCCGGGGACTGGTCGACGTGCTGATCCCGCGCGGCGGCGCGTCGCTGATCCGGACCGTCGTCGAGGAGTCGACCGTGCCGGTGATCGAGACCGGGGTGGGCAACTGCCACGTCTACGTCGACGCGGCCGCCGACCTGGCCAAGGCCGTGGCGATCACTTTGAACGCCAAGACCCAGCGCCTCTCCACCTGCAACACCGCCGAGTCGCTGCTGGTCCACGCGTCCGTCGCGGACGCCTTCCTGCCGGCGGTGCTGGCCGCGTTCGCCGAGGCCGGGGTGACCGTGCACGGCACCCCCGAGGTCGCGGCCCACTCGGACGCGGTGGTGCCGGCCACCGAGGAGGACTTCGCCACCGAGTACCTGTCGGCGGACATCTCGGTGGCGGTGGTCGACTCGCTCGAGGCGGCGGTCGCCCACATCCGGCGCTACGGCACCGGCCACACCGAGGCGATCGTCACCGACTCGCAGACCGCCGCCCGGGAGTTCGTCGCCCGGGTCGACGCGGCGGCCGTGATGGTCAACGCCTCGACCCGGTTCACCGACGGCGGCGAGTTCGGCTTCGGCGCCGAGATCGGCATCTCCACCCAGAAGCTGCACGCCCGCGGCCCGATGGGGCTGCCCGAGCTGACCTCCACCAAGTACGTGGTCACCGGCGACGGCCACCTGCGCCACTGACCGTCCCTCGTGGACTCAGGGCCCGCGCGGGTGCGCCGGGTCGGTAGTCTGGGGCCGGTTCACCGCGGCTGGGGAGGTGGCATGCTGGGCGAGAACGCCCTGGAGGAGCAGTTGGCGCAGGCACGGGCCGCGCTGCACGAGGCACGCCGCAGCGCCGTGCCGGCGCAGCGGGCCGAGTCGGTGGCCGAGGCCGCCGACGGGCGGATCCGGGTCACCCTCGGCACGGACGCCCGGGTCAGCGCCGTCGACATCGACCCCCGAGTGCTCCGGGAGGGCTCGGAATACCTCGCCGAGGAGCTGCGCCGGGCGGTGAACGCTGCCCTCGACGCGCAGGACCCGGGCCCCGCCGCCGGACCGGCACCCGACCTGGCCGCGATGGCCGCCACCGTCGAACGGCTCCAGGACTCGGGCCTGCGGCAGATGCGCGAGATGAGCGTCGCCATCAGCGAGACGATGCGCAAGCTCCAGCGGCGGAGCTGACGTGGAACCGCTGGAGGTGGACGTCGACGCGCTGCGCCGGGGCGCGGAGCAACTGGCCCAGGCCAGGGAGGGCGTCCGGCAGGCGTTCGAGGCGTTCCAGGCGGCGGCGGGCGGCTACGCGGGCGCCTTCGGCGGCGACGAGATCGGCATGCTGCTCGGCCTCGCCCACCAGGCCTGTGTGGACGGGCTGACCGAGTGCCTGAGCACCAACGTCGCCGAACTGGAGAGCTACGCCGAGGGGCTGGCCGTGATGGCCGAGGGCTACCGGGCCGTCGAGGAGGACGCCGCCGCCTCCTTCCGCGCCATCCTCGGCTCGCTCGGCGGCTGAGGCCGCCGCCGACGCAGGAAGGGAACCTCGTGGGTCTGACGTTGCCGGGCGAACTCGCCTCGCTGCTCTCCATGATCGGCTACGACTGGCCGGAGTCCGACGAGACGGCGCTCTTTCAGCTCGCCGGCGAGTGGACCGGCATGGCCGACCGGATCGACGCCTCGGTCGCGCAGCTGGAGTCGGCGGCGCGGACGGTGCTCGACACCAACCGGGGCGAGAGCATCACCGCGTTCGCCGCCGAGTGGAACGACCGGGAGTCGGCGGCGCGCAACATCGCCGACGCGACCGACCCGACGAACGTCATCGCCATCGGGCTGATGGCGGCGGCCGGGGTGGTGCTGGCCCTGAAGATCCAGGTGATCGTCCAGTTGGTGCTGCTGGCGATCCAGATCGCCCAGGCCGTCGCCACCGCGGTGGCCACCTTCGGGGCGTCGCTGCTGGAGATCCCGATCTTCAAGATGATCACCGGGCTGATCGTCGACCAGCTGATCGGGATGGCGGTGGACACGGTGCTCAATGGTTAGGAAGCGGACCACCCCGCCCCGGCAGGCCCAGGCGAAGGGCGCCCGGATCGTCTCGGCGTACCTGGAGAACGCCGACGTGTTCCGGACCGCCAAGGCGGCCGGGAAGAAGGTCGACGGGCCGGCGGTGCTGGTGCTGAAGAACCGGCCGGACTTCGACCGGCGGGACTTCGACCGCAAGGCGAAGGACCTGGCCCGGCTCGGCCAGGAGGGTCGGCTGAAGAAGGCGAAGCCGGACCGGGACAGCAACAAGGTCCACGACCCGTCGACCGGGAAGCGCCGTACCCGCACCAACATCTACCGGGACCGGATGATCCGGAACCTGACCAAGGACGGCCGGCTCACCGCGCAGAAGGGCACCCCGGCCAGCAACAAGTACCTGGCCAACAAGAACGTGGTGGACCGGCTCTACGCCGGCAAGGGGCCGATCACCGCCCGGGGCCAGGGCTACGACCCGGACCACATCCACGAGCTCCAAATGGACGGAACGGACACGTACGATAATCTCAGGCCGATGGACGCCTGGACCAACCGCCAACTCGGCAGCGACATCTCCGTCGCGCTGCGGGACGTCCCCGAGGGCACCCCGGTCATCGTGCGAGTCCTTCCGTGAGCGCGAGGAGTGAGCCGGGGTTGCGAGCCCCGCAGTCGCGAACCGAGGTGGCGCCGTGAGCGCGAGGAGTGAGCCGGGGTTGCGAGCCCCGCAGTCGCGAACCGAGCTGGCGCCGTGAGCGCGAGGAGTGAGCCGGGGTTGCGAGCCCCGCAGTCGCGAATTGAGCTGGCGCCGTGAGCGGCCCGGAGCCCGCCCTCCTGGACCGGATCCGGGACAAGCTGGAGCTGCTCCGGCGGGTGGCGGCCGACGGCGAACTCGCCGTCGTGGTGGGCGACCCGACCCCGCTGGAGCCCGTACCCGACCTGCCCGGCGTGGCCGAGGTGTACTCCCTCTTCGGCCGGCTGGAGGGGGACAACTTCCGCTTCGCCCCGCCTGCCGAGATCGTCACCCCGGCGGCCTGGGCGGCCCGCACCGTCGACGAGTCCGACCCGATGGGCAGTCCGCTCGCCGTGGGCCACGAGCTGCACAGCATTCCACCGGGGCTGCGCGACGACATCCCCGCCGGCGCCCCGATCTACCTCGACCCGGAGGACCTCGACGTCTACTGGATGGAGCCGGACGACTACGTCTTCCAGTACGAGCACCCCGACGAGGACGTGGCGTTCACCGTGCTGGCGCCGGACGTGGCGACCTTCTTCGACGAGCACGTGCTCGGCCCGCGCTACCCCGAGCTGGTCGCCACCGTCCTCGGCCCCGGGGTCGCCGAGCGACGACTCCGCACCGGGCGGCACACCGGCGAGTACGCCGACAACTGGCGCCGGCTGCTGATCGCCGCCGGGCTCTCCTCCTGACCCACTGCCGACCGCGAAGGACCGTCATGGCTGCTGATCCCCGGTTCACCGCACTGTGGAGCGAGGACGAGCTGATCCCCTACCCCCGCCAGGCGTGGCTGGAGGGGGGCTTCAGCCCCGACCTGCTCCCCGAGGGCGACGAGATCCCGCTCGACGTCGAGGTCGTCTACAGCGCCTTCCTGGAGGGCGACATCGAGCTGTACGACACCATCGCGCTGACCACCGAGGACGGCTCGCTGGACGTCCGGCTGATCGTGGTCGGGATGGTCGCCGACAACAGCGACCTGCTCTACGTGCTCGACCCGCGTACCGGCGAGATCCTCCAGTACGACCTGGAGCAGCAGGACGTCCAGGGCGTCAACAGCAACTTCCGCACCTTCGTCGAGTTCCTCTACCGGTTCGCGCTCTTCGTCGAGGCCGACGAGGGCAAGGCGGGTCGGGCCGAGCGGGCCGAGCAGCTGCGCATGGTCCTGGAGAGCATCGACCCGGCGGCCTTCGCCCCGGACGGCTGGTGGCCGCTGGTGCTCAGCCAGCTCAAGTAGGCCGGCACGCCCGGATCGCGTTCAGCGTGGTGTGCACGTCGAACTGGTGCCCGTCGTCGCTGTCCCAGCCGCCGTCGCTGCGCTGCGTCTCGGTGAGCCGTTTGCGCGCCGAGACCAGCAGCCACTGCTCATCGCCGACGTCGACCCGGCGCAGCGTCGCGGCCAGCCAGGCCACGTCCGCCGGGGACATCTGCGGGATGCGCTCGGCGAGCACCGCCTGGATCCGCGCCGACTCGTAGTACAGCTCCTGCCGGTGCAGCACCGCCGCGCTCAGCCACCCGGCGGGCAGGAACGACGGCCAGCTCCCGTCGGGCGCGAGCTGCCCGGCGAGCGCCTGGGCGGCGGCCTGCACCACCCCGGCGTACGCCCCACCGACCCGGTGGTCGAGCGGCCCCGCGGCGCGGGCGTCCCGACCACCGACGGTCAGCCAGAACCCGGCGTTGGCGGTGAGGTAGAGGCGGGCCTCCGGGTCACCCGGTCGGGCCCACTCGGGCGCGCTGCCGGCCAGCCGGGGATCCTCGTCCCAGCCACCATCGGGCAACTGCCGGGCGGCCAGCCAGTCCAGCGCGTGCCGGGCGGCGGGCCGGCCCAGCGCGCCCAGGTCGTCCAGCTCGGCCAGGCGGAAGCAGGTGGCGTCGACCGACGGCACGTCGCCGTCGAGCGTGGCCGGCCACCCGCCGTCCGGTGTCTGCCCGACCTCGGCCGCGTCGAGCAGTTCTGCCGGGACCGGGGCGCCGGTGCGCAGCCGGGAGAGCCGAGCGCGATCGACCGCGTCCCCGTGAGCCACGACGAAGCCGATCGCGGCGTCAATGTCCACCACGGCGGACACGCTACCTGCGAAAAGACGATCTCGCCTCCGGGGAATGGCCCCGCCGGAGGTGGCCGGGCGGCTACCGGGTGATCTGAACGCGAAGGGGCCCTCCCGGCACCGGGAGGGCCCCTTCGACGATCGGTCAGTACGCGGGCAGCGACGGGTCGATCTGCTTGATCCAGGAGAGCACCCCGCCCTGGACGTGCACCGCGTCGCGGAACCCGGCCGCCTTGAGCGCGGCGAGCGCCTCGGCGGAGCGGACGCCGGACTTGCAGTGCAGCACGATCTGCTTGTCCTGGGGGAGCTTCGACAGCGCCTCGCCGGAGATGATCTCGCCCTTGGGGATCAGGGTGGCGCCGGGGATCCGGACAATCTCGTACTCGGCCGGCTCGCGGACGTCGACGAGGAAGATGTCCTTGCCGGCGTCCTGCCACTCCTGGAGCTCCAGCGCGGTGATGGTCGCGTCGACCACCGCCTCCTGGGCCTCCTCGGAGACCGCGCCGCAGAAGTCCTCGTAGTCCTCCAGCAGATCGGTGACGGTCGGGTTCTCCCCGCAGAGCACGCAGTTCGGGTCCTTGCGGACCTTGATCTTGCGGTACTCCATCTCGAGGGCGTCGTAGACCATCAGCCGGCCGACCAGCGGCTCGCCGATGCCGGTGAGCAGCTTGATCGCCTCGTTGACCTGGATCGACCCGATCGACGCGCAGAGCACGCCGAGCACGCCGCCCTCGGCGCAGGAGGGGACCATGCCGGGCGGCGGCGGCTCCGGGTAGAGGCAGCGGTAGCAGGGGCCGTGCTCGGCCCAGAAGACCGACGCCTGACCGTCGAAGCGGTAGATCGAACCCCAGACGTACGGCTTGCCGAGCAGCACCGCCGCGTCGTTGACCATGTAGCGGGTGGCGAAGTTGTCGGTGCCGTCGACGATCAGGTCGTACTGGGCGAAGATCTCCCGGACGTTGTCCCGGTCCAGCGCGGTGTTGTGGATCTCCACGTTGACCAGCGGATTGATCTCGCGGATCGAGGCGGCGGCCGACTCGGCCTTGGCGCGCCCGATGTCGGAGACCCCGTGGATGATCTGCCGCTGGAGGTTCGACTCGTCGACGGTGTCGAAGTCGATGATGCCGAGCGTCCCGACCCCGGCGGCGGCGAGGTACATCAGGGCCGGCGATCCGAGGCCGCCGGCGCCCACGCAGAGCACCCGGGCGTTCTTCAGCCGCTTCTGCCCCTCGACCCCGACGTCCGGGATGATCAGGTGGCGTGAGTAGCGGCGGATCTCGTCAACGGTCAGCTCGGCGGCGGGCTCGACGAGCGGGGGCAGCGACACGGTGGACTCCCCGGGATCGGCTGGTGGCGAACCGCGCCATTGTCGCTCGGCCGGTGGCCGGTCGGCCATGAGCAGGGACACGTCGTCCGACATGCGGGAGCGGGAATAACTCAGATGCCGGGAACGAGGCCCCCCTCGTACCGGTCACCGCCCACGTACGGCCAGGCGTTGGCGACGCAACCGTCCAGGCCGTACGTCTGCTGCTGCATCACCGGCGCCGGCTGCCCCGGACCGGGGCAGGCCTGGTGCTCCTCGCCGAGCTCGTGGCCGACCTCGTGGTTGATCACGTACGACCGGTACGTCTCGATCGGCGCCCCGTAGTCGGGCACCCCCTCCATCCACCGGGCCAGGTTGACGATCACCTGGCCGGGCAGCCGGCAGGAGGTGTACCCGTCGGTGCTCAGCCCACCGTCGGCGCACATCCGCTCGGAGGTGGCCGGGGTGGCGAGGTAGATGGTGAAGTCGGCGGCGGCCGGCTCGGAGACCCGCTGCATCCGCAGTTCCCCCGACGCGATCCAGCTGCGCCGGTCGCCGAGGGCGTCGTCGACGGTGGCGGCGAAGGCGTCGACGTCCTGGCCGGTGCCCTGCTCGACCAGGACCCGGTAGCGGCGCAGCGGACCGTCGACGCCCTGGATCGACGACCGCCCGTCGGCGGCGGCGAAGAGGCCGGGGCCGCTGCTCGGGTACGCCGGTGCCTGGTCGCCGGCACCGATGTCGTCGGCCATCCGTTGCGCGATCGGCGCGGGCGGGACGCCCGGATCCCCACGGTGCACGAGGGCGACCCCGCCGGCCGTCGCCCCGAGCAGGAGAAGACCGAGCAGCAGGGCCCGCCGTCGGCGTCGCCGCATCCGGACCAGGCCGGGCCGCCGGCTCGCACCGGTCGACTCGGGCCGGTCGTCGTCGGCGGCGGTCGAGGCGAAGGGATCCACCCGGCCAGCATGCCAGACTATTCGGGCATACCGCCGCTATTGTCGCAAGCTCCGCGAAGATGTTTCACATGACGCGCAAGGGTTCAGACCGGCGGACCGCTGTATCGCTTCCCCGCCACGTACGGCCACGGGTTCGCGGTGCAGCCGCCGAGGAAGAGCGACTGCTGCTGCATCACCGGCGCGGGGCGTCCGGCGCCCGGGCAGGCCTCGTGGTGGTGCCCGAGCTGATGACCGACCTCGTGGTTCACCACGTACAGGCGGTACAGCGAGAGCGGCACCCCCGCCGAGACGAAGTGCGGCACGGAGGTTCGCCAGCGGTCCAGGTTGATGATCACCTTCCCGGGCGCCCGGCAGGAGGTGTACGGCCGCCCACCGACCCGGATGTCGACGCCACCGGCCAGGCACATCCGGCCCGCCGTACGCGGCGTGGCCAGGAAGACGGTGAACTCCGCCGGACTGCCGCCCGGCACCCGGCGCAACCGCAGCTTGCCGCTGTCCACCCAGCTCCCCGGCCCGGTCAGCGCCTGCTGCACCTGGTCGGAGAAGGCCCGCACGTCCTCGCCGGACCCGTTCTCGACCGCCACCCGGTACCCCCGCACCGCACCGGAGCGGCCGAGGACCGCACCCGCCCGGTCGTCGTACCCGAAGGTGCCGCTCCCCGCGGCCGGCACCGCGCCGGCCAGCTGGAGCACCGGCGCCGCGCTCGACGCGGCCGGGCTCGGCGTCACCGTCGGGTTCGGGACCGGGCCATCGGTCGGCGACGGCGACGGGGTACCGGCCGTCGCGCTCGGCTCGGCGGCGAGCAGACCCGCGCCGGCCGACGGCCACTCGACGGTCGCCGCGACCCCGGCGGACCCGGCCACCAGCAGCGCGGCCAGTAACAGGGCCGGTCGCCACCGGCCGGCGGACGAGCGGCGCGGTCGAGCGCGGTGCGACTGTCTCGGCAGGTCACCGTAGGGGAAGTTGCTGGGCATCCCGCTCAGCCTGCCATGCCGCGGTGCGCCGCGGCGTCCCCCGTTTCGGCGAGGAGTCCCACCACCGCCCGGGCCACCGTGCGGGGCACCTCCATCTGCGCCACGTGGCCGACGTCCCGCAGCATCAGCAGCCGACTGTCCGGGATCACCCGTGCGGTCTGCGGCGCCACCCGCACGTCCACCAGCCGGTCCTTCATCCCTCCCACCACCAGTGTGGGCGCCTGGATGGACGCGGCGATCCGCCACATCGAGCCCGGCCCCGGCAGGTACGACCGCAGGAAGCTGGAGACCAGGCCGCGGAACGTACGGACGTACGCGGCGGCGTAGTGGGTGGCCTCGTAGCGGATCCGGATCTCCTCCAGCGCCTCCTGTCGGCGCTGCTCACTGATCCGGCTCAGGTCCGCGACGCACGCCTCCATCGCCTGCTGGGCCATCACCTCGGGGGCCAGTTGGGCCAGCCGCCAGGCGGCCAGCCGCTCCCCGCGCGGGATGGCCAGCAGCGGCAGCATCCGCCCCTGCACCGAGCGGTGGAAGGCCAGGAACGGCAGCGCCGGAGAGATCAGGGTCAGGGTCCGCACCAGGTCGGGCCGCAGCCCCGCGACCTGCACCGAGATCGCCCCACCCAGCGAGTTGCCGAACAGGTGCACCGGGCCACGCCCAGAATGCTCGATCCACCGGATCACCCGCTCGGCGAAGGCGGGGATCGTGTAGCTCGGTCCCGGCTCGCTGCGCCCGAAGCCGGGCAGGTCGATGGCCTGGCCGTCCAGCCGGTCGGCGAGCAGCCCGGCCAGGTCGGTCCAGTTCTGCGACGATCCCCCCAGCCCATGCACGTAGAGGGCGGGTTCGGCGTCCGGCCCGGTGGCGGGGGTGTCCCGGACGTAGGTGATCGTGCCGTCGAGCCGCACCGCTCGGCCGGGCCACGGCGGCGGGATGTCGTGTGGGGGCAGAAGGTGGTCGGGCCAGAGGGCGGCGCGCTTCATCTCTCTAGTTTTCCCGCTCGTGCCCAGTGCGACACCGCAACGCCGGTCACGCCAGCAGCGCCTCGAGCCGCCGGTTCACCGCGGCCAGTGTCGCCCGGACCACCGCCTGCCTCGGGTCGCCGGCGACCAGGGCGGAACCGGCCAGCTGCTCCACCCAACCGTCGCAGACCAGCAACACCACCACCGTCGCCACCTCGCAGTTGCCGAACGGCACCACCGCGGTGTGCTCGACGAAGCAGCGCCCCCGGTCGGCGGTGCGCTCGGAGCCGCGCAACAGCTGGTCGACCGCAGCCGCGGCGGCCACCGCGCAGAGCCGCAGGACGTACCCGTCCACGGCCGGGCCGGTGGAGTGCCCGGCGGCGACCTCACCATCGGCAAGCAGTCGTACCTCGACGGTGGCGTCCAGGCCGAACGTGCTCACCTGCACGTGGTCGATCACCACCCGGGGCCCCGGCACGCCGCCGGTGTCCAGCGGGCGGGAGGGCGCGGTCTCCGTCGTGGTCATCTGACCACCGGAGTACGACGTGCCGGCCGTGGCCGGGCTGCCGGCGGCCGGCGGCGCGGAGTACGCCGTCACCTCCTCCACACTGGCCCGGCCCCGGTGCGGGGAGATCTGTCGGCGTCGGCGCGGGACACCGGCCACCATCTCGGCTGGCTGCTCCCCCCGGTCGGGGTCGGCCACCGCAGCGGGAAGCCTCGTCTCGGCGGGACGTTCCGCGCGCACGACCGGGTCGACCGGCCGGACGGCGCCCGCGCCGGCCGGCCGGACGGCGCCCGCGCCGGCCCGGGGCTCGCGCTCCCCGGTGGCGGCCGGCGGAGCGGCGGACCGGGGATCCGCATCCCGGGAACGGGAACGGGAGCGGGCGTCCGCGTCGCGCGTCTCAGTGGCCCCGGCACCCCCGGCGGCCCTGCTCTCGGCCGGGCGGCTCTCCGTCGGGCGGTTCTCCGTCGGGCGGCTCTCCGTCGGGCGGCTCTCCGTCGGGCGGCTCTCCGTCGCCCGGGCCTCTGTCGGCCGGCGGCGCATCGGCGGCGCCGGGGCGGCCGGCGATCCGGGCAGGTTCTGCGGAGCCGCGGCCAGCCCCATCCGCTCCTGGAGCAGGCGGGCCACCATTCGGCTGACCTCGGCCGGGTCGGCGCCGTCGGAGAGGTCGAGCCGCAGGCTGTGGGCGCCGGCCGGGGTACGACGCAGCGCGGCGTCCCGCACGCCGGCCACCTCCCGGACGGCGTCGAGGATGGCGTTGACGTCGAAGCCCTCGGGGCGTTCCCGCAGTGGGGCGGGCTCGTCGTCCCGGCGCAGATGGGTGGCGATGCGGGCGAGTTCCGGGGTTTCGGCGGGTGGCTCCACGGCAGGCGGCTCCGGCACGACGGGCACGTCCGGTTCGGCGGGGACGCGCTGCGGCAGCACCGCCGCGCCGCCATCCGGCCTCAGGTCGTCCGAGACCGGCTCGGGCGTGGGCTCCGGATCTGGGGCGGACCGGCGGGCCGCGTAGGAGGGTGCACCCGTCGGGGCGGGCGCGGACGACGTGCGGTCGAGGCGACGCGGCCCGCTCATGGCGGGAAGGGGCGCGGCGCCGGAACCGGCGAGGGTCGGCGGATTACCGGAGCCGGTGCGGGTCGGCGGATTACCGGAGCCGGCAAGGGTCGGCGGGTTGCCGGGGCCGGCGAGGGTCGGCGAATGGTCCGGACGTCCTCGCGGGGCGACGGCCTCGCCCGGCAGCGAACGGAGCCGGAAGGGCTGTTCAGCCCGGTCGACGACCGGGCCGCGGTCCGGGCCGGTCTCCGCCGCCGGTGCGGGCGGTGCGCTGCTGGGCGGGGACACCGTGGGCCCGCCGGGCCACGCGGGGGGCTCGACGACGGGCCGGTCGAGGCCGGGCCGATCGCCCACCGGCCGGTCGAGGGCCGGTCGGCCGGGTGAGGAGCGGTCGGTCGCCGATCGGTCCGGGGAGGGCCGATCGAGGCCGGGCCGGTCGACGACCGGACGATCCAGTGAGGGCCGGTCCAGCGAGGGCCGGTCCAGTGAGGGCCGCTCGAAGGAGGGTCGCTCGAAGGAGGGCCGGTCGAGGCCCGGACGGTCGATCGTCGCCCTGTCGAGGCCCGCCCTGTCGGGACCCGCACGATCGAGTCCCGCACGATCGAGTCCCGCACGATCGAGGCCAGGGCGGTCAACACCCGCCCGATCGACACCGGGGCGGTCGACACCGGCCCGATCGACGCCGGGGGCATCCGCGGCAGGCGGGTCGGCGCGGGGCCGCTCGGCGGCCGGGTGATCCAGGGTCGACCGATCGAGGGGCGACGCCTCCGTCTCGGCGACAGCCGGTCGGGCCGCCGGCCCGGACGCCACGCGGGGCTCCGACTCTGAGCGGGTGACCTCGTACGGACGACCGGTCTCGGAGCGCACCGGCTCGTACGGGCGGGCCGGCTCGGCCCGGACCGGCTCGTACGGTTGGGCCTGCTCCGGGCGCATCGGCTCGTACGGCCGGCTCGGTTCCGCGGCCCAGTCGGCCGCCCGATCCGCCCGGGCCCGGCGACCGCCCGGCTTCTCCTCCCGCGACCAGGGCGGTGCCCAGCTCCCACCCCAGCTCGGCCGGTTCCAGCTCGGGCCCGACCAGTCCGGTTCGTCGGCGGGCAGCACCGGCCGGCGGTCGGCGTCGGGCTCGGCGACGCGCCGGTCCGATTCCACCGGGTCCGACGGCTCGGCGCCGAACCGGTCCGCCCAGCGGGGCGGCTCGGCGGCCGTCGAAGGCTCGGCGTCGGCGCGCTCGCCCCGCCCGGCGCGGCCGTTCGGCGCGACGCGTTCGTTCTGCGGAGCGCGTTCGTTCTGCGGAGCGCGTTCGTTCTGCGGAGCGCGTTCGTCATGCGGGGCGCGTTCGTCATGCGGGGCGCGGTCGTCATGCGGGGCGTGGCCGTTCGGCGCCGCGCGGCCGTTCTGCGGTGCGCGGTCGTTCGGGGCGGCACGACCGTTCTGCGCGGCGTGGTCGTTCTCGGGGGCGGGCTCGTTGAGGGGGGCGTGGAAGCCGGGGGGCACCTCGAAGCCGGAGGCTGCCGTGCCCACCGGGGGCACCTGCACGGCCGGCGGGGCCGACGAGGGGAACATCCCCTCGGCCCACGGGCTCACCCGGACACCGGGCGGCTCGTCGGAGGCATGCCGGGCGGTGGGGTCGGGCTCCGTCTGCTGCTCGACCGGGGGGACCGGCCGCTGCGCCGGCACGACCAGCCGGTCGCCGTCGGAGTCGCGGCGGGCCTCGGCGCCGAACCGGGGCTGGTCGGCGGGCGGGGCGCTGACCGGCGACGGTCGGGCCGCGAGCTCGTCCTCGGGGTGGCCGACGCCGTTGAGCCGGGGCCGCCCGTTGCGGGGCGCGAGATCGTCGGCCGTCGGGTCGGCGAGCGGCGCCGGCAGGTCGCCGTGCCGGGGCGAGGAGGCGCCCCAGCCGGAGTGCGGATCGGGCTGGCGCCACGGGGCTGCGGGCTCCCGGTAGGTGGGGGCGTCCGTCCCGCCGGACCACCCGGTCGCCGGCGGTGCCCACCCAGTGACGGAGCGGGCCAGGTCGTCGTGCTGACCCGTCCCGTCGCCGTGCTCTCCCGGGGTGGCGGCACCGGGTTGCCCTGTTTCACTCACCGCGCGCTCCTTGGTCGCCCTCGCTGAGGCTACCGTGTGGTGACAGTGGCGATAAGTTACGGCGGCGGGCCAATTCCGGGCCGGGGTCATTGCCCTGACCGGTACGGGGTAAAAGTGCCGGCTCGTACGAAGAACTCGGAGGTTCCCATGACCGCTGTGGGGAACGGTGCGCAGACCGCCGGCCGGCCCACCAGGCTGCCCCGCTCGGCGCGCCGTAAGCAGCTGCTCGCGGCGGCTCAGGAGGTGTTCGTCGCGCAGGGCTACCACGCCGCCGCGATGGACGACATCGCCGAGCGGGCGGGGGTCTCCAAGCCGGTGCTCTACCAGCACTTTCCGGGCAAGATGGAGCTCTATCTGGCCCTGCTGGACACGCACTGCGACGCCATGGTCGCCAAGGTGCACGAGGCGATGCGCGGTACCAACGACAACAAGGAGCGGGTCGGGGCCGCGGTCCGCGCCTACTTCGACTTCGTCGACCACGAGAGCGAGGCGTTCCGTCTCGTCTTCGAGTCGGACCTGCGCAACGACCCGGCGGTGCGGCAGCGCGTCGAGCGGGTCGAGCAGGGCTCCATCGCGGCGATCACCGACACCATCATCTCGGACACGGGCATCAGCCGGGCGCACGCCGAGCTGCTCGCCTCCGGCCTGGTCGGTGCGGCCGAGACCGCCGCCCAGTTCTGGCTGGCCGGCGGTCGCCAGGTGCCCAAGGCGGAGGCGGAGGCGCTGGTCGCGGCGCTGTCGTGGCGTGGGATCGCCAGCTTCCCGCTGCAAGGTGAGTCAGCCTGAACATCCGGCCCCGAGATCGGATAGCCTTCCCAACGGCGGCTCTTTCGCCCACCTGAGGAGGCACAGTGGAGGTCAAGATCGGCGTGCAGTACGCGCCGCGCGAGCTGGTTCTGGAGAGCGCGCAGTCGCCGGCCGAGATCGAGCAGATCGTGACCGACGCCTTCGCCAAGGAGGAGGGAACGCTCTCCCTCACCGACGAGAAGGGCCGACGGATCATCGTGCCGGTCAGCAAGGTCGCCTACGTCGAGATCGCCGAGGCGTCCCCGCGGGCGGTCGGTTTCACCGTCCGCTGACCCGGTCCGGCCCCCGCGGCGGCGCGAGTCGCCGCGGGCCGGGCCTGGCCCGGTCCGCGCCCGTCGCCGTCAGTTGTTGAGACCGACGGCGGTCATCCGGGCGGTGTGGTTGGCGGTGAGCCTCCGGAACAGCGCCGGCACGTCCGTCCCGTCCCGCGCGATGAGCGCGGTGAGCGCTCCGCGGTCGGCGGCGGCGACCCGCCCCGCCTGGGAGAGCGCCTCGCCGACGAGCCGGCGGGCCCACATGGAGAGCCGGTTCGCCACCCGCGGGTCGATCTCGATTGCCGCGCGGATCTCGGTCGCCGCGAATTCGGCGTACCGGGACTCGTGCAGGACGTCGCGCACCAGTCCCCGGTACGGCTCCTCCAGCCGGTCGGCGATCTCGCCCAGGAAGTCGTCGGTGATCCCGTCCCCGACGTACGCCTTGGTCACCGCCTCCAGCCAGTCCCGCGGCTCGGTCGAGTCGTGGTACGCCCGCAACGGCCCGACGTACGGCGCCATCACGTCGTCGGGGGTGGCGCCGAGTGCGGTGAGCCAGTCGGCGAGCCGCCGGTAGTTGCCGATCTCGGCGCCGGCCATCTCGCTCAGTGCGGCCCGTCGGCGCAGGTCGGGGGCGAGCCGGGCGTCAGCGGCCAGCCGGTCGAAGGCCAGCAGCTCGCCGTAGGCCACCAAGCCGAGCAGGTCGACGACGGCGGCGGGGCTTGTCGGGGCGGACACGAGCGCAGGGTACCGCCCGGGACGTCCCCTTTCCGACCCGCTGGGGTGACGCAGATCACACTTGTCACCCCCGGCGAAGAGGCGCTCACCGCGCTCCGGGACGACCGGGGACCCGCTCGGGTAGGATGGAGCAGTTGCCGCGGGCGCCGATCTGATCGAAGTCCTGCCTGCGGCGCGCGTGCGGCCCGGTCCGGCTCGGCGTTTTCCGCCGCCGACCGCGTGGCCCGCGCCAAACCGAACGCGCCCTGAGGACAAGACGGGGCGCACCACGAGAGGGCACCCCCAGATCCAGATGAGCGAACAAATTCTCGAAGAGCTGGGTGGCCACGAACTGGCCCCCACCGCCCCGGTCCGTCCGGAGGCCCCCACCTTCGCCGCGCTCGGCGCGCGGCCCGAGACCGTCGAGGCCCTGGCCGCGGCGGGCATCACCCGCGCCTTCGCGATCCAGGAGTACGCGATCCCGATCGCGCTGCGCGGCACCGACATGATCGGCCAGGCGCCGACCGGCACCGGCAAGACCCTCGGCTTCGGCGTACCGCTGCTGGAGCGGGTCTTCGCGCCCGGCGAGGGCAGCGACGGCGTGCCGCAGGCCCTGGTCGTCGTCCCCACCCGCGAGCTGGGCATCCAGGTCGCCAAGGACCTGGCCGCCGCGGGCCGCACCCGGGGCGTCCGGGTGCTGCCGATCTACGGCGGCGTGGCGTACGAACCGCAGATCGACGCGCTGCGCAAGGGCGTGGAGATCCTGGTCGGCACACCTGGCCGGCTGATGGACCTGCAGAAGCAGAAGCACCTGCGGCTCGACCGGGTGCGCGCGCTGGTCCTCGACGAGGCCGACCGGATGCTCGACCTGGGCTTCCTCGACGACGTCGAGAAGATCCTGGCGATGCTGCCGGAGGACCGGCAGACGATGCTCTTCTCGGCCACCATGCCGGACCCGATCGTCACGCTCTCCCGGCGCTTCCTGCGCCGTCCGATGACGATCCACGCCGGGCACACCGCCGACACCGGCCCGTCGCCGCAGACCCAGCAGCTGGCCTACCGCACCCACTCGATGAACAAGATCGAGATCGTGGCCCGGATCCTGCAGGCCGAGGGTCGCGGGCTGACCATGATCTTCACCCGGACGAAGCGGGCCGCCGACCGGGTCGCCGAGGACCTCGACTTCCGCGGCTTCGCGGTCGCCGCCGTCCACGGCGACCTGGGCCAGGGCGCCCGCGAGCGGGCGCTGCGTGCGTTCCGGGCCGGGAAGATCGACACTCTGGTCGCCACCGACGTGGCGGCCCGGGGCATCGACGTGAGTGGCGTCACCCACGTCATCAACTACGACTGCCCCGAGGACCAGGACACCTACACCCACCGGATCGGCCGCACCGGCCGGGCGGGGGCGACCGGCGTCGCGGTGACCTTCGTCGACTGGGACGACATGCCCCGCTGGCGGATCATCGACAAGACGCTCGGCCTGGACATGCCGGAGCCGCCGGAGACGTACCACACCTCGCCGCACCTCTACACCGACCTCGACATCTCCACCGAGATCACCGGCACCCTGCCGACCGCCGAGCGGACCCGCGCCGGGCTCGCCGCCGAGGTCGAGGAGGACCTGGGCGGCCGGCCGCGACGTGGTGAGACCGGCGGCCGGGGCTCCCGGCGCGGTGACGGCCGGGGCGAGGGCCACGGTCGCGGCGAGAGCCGTGGGCGGGGCGAGAGCAGCGGGCGGGGCGAGAGCCGCCGTGGCGGCCGCTCCGACGCCGGCACGCCGGACGCCGAGGCGCCCGTCGCCGTCGCCGAGGGCGAGGAGGGTCCGCGTACTCCGCGCCGCCGGCGTCGCCGCCGGGCCGGCGAGGCGGCCGCGGGCGAGACGACCGCGGTGACCACCGGCGGCGACGCCGGGAGCACCGAGCCGGCCGCATCGGCCGCCGAGGGCGAGGCGTCGGCCAAGCCGCGCCGCCGCCGGCGCCGCCGTGGTGGCGCTTCCGGCGCCGACACGCCGGCCGAGGCGATCGCCGACTGACCAGCGGAACACCGGACATCCCCCGTACCGCCCACGCGGTACGGGGGATGTTCCCTTTCCCACCCAGGGCCGGCCCGACCGGTGGTCCGGGCCCTCGACGAGGATGATGGAGCGATGCCGGAACCGTTGGACGCCGCCCTGGCCGAGGTGCGGGCGCTGCTGCTCGATCCCGCGCTGACCCGCGCGGTCGCCGCCGGCCGCCGCCGTGGGCAACGCCCCTCGGTGGTCCGCGCCGAGCTGCGCCCGGTCGCCCTCAAGGCCGGCCCCCGGCTGCAGATCGCCACCTCCGACGGCGCGCGGCCGTACACCCGGAACGTGGCGCCGGGCGCGGAGGCCGACGCGGCGGTCGACGCGCTGCTGGCCGAGCCGTTCGGCAACTGGCACGTGGAGACGGCCGACGGGACCCTCCAGCTGCGGGTGACCAAGTCCGGGGAGGCGCAGGTGCACCGGGCCGCGGCGGTCCGGCCGGCCGCCGAGCCCGGCGGGCACGACCGCGCCAAGGAGTACCTGCTCGATCCGGGCGACCCCATCTTCGCCGAGATCGGCGGGTCGGCCGCCAAGCGCCGCCAGGTCGACGCCTTCCTCCGCGCGCTGGCCGCGACCCTGCCCGAGGACCTGACCGGCCCGCTGCGCGTGGTCGACCTGGGCTGCGGCAACGCGTACCTGACCTTCGCCGCGTACCGCTACCTCTCCCAGCGGGGCCTCGACGTCACGCTGGTCGGGGTGGACGTCCGCGAGGACCAGCGGCGGCGCAACACGGAGCTGGCCGAACGGCTCGGCTGGGGCGACGCCGTCTCGTTCGTGGCCGGCACCATCGCCGACGCGGTGGTGGAGCCCGCCCCGGACCTGGTGCTGGCGTTGCACGCCTGCGACACCGCCACCGACGAGGCGCTGGCCCGGGCGGTGCGCTGGGAGGCCCGCTGGGTGCTGGCCGCCCCCTGCTGCCACCACGACCTGGCCACCCAGCTGCGGGCCCGGCCGGCGCCCGCCCCGTACGAGTTGCTGACCCGGCAGGGCATCCTGCGGGAACGCTTCGCCGACGTGCTCACCGACGCGCTGCGCGCCGGGCTGCTGCGGCTGCACGGCTACCGGGCCGAGGTGGTGGAGTTCGTCGACTCCCGACACACGCCGCGCAACCTACTGATCCGGGCCCGGCGGACCGGCACCGCCCCCACCGGGGGGCAGCGGGCCGAGTACCGCGAGCTGGTGACGCAGTGGCAGGTCACGCCCCGGCTGGCGACCCTGCTGACGGACGAGCGGGAGGGCGCGGTCGGGCACTGACGGCCCGCCGCGACGACGTCGGCTGCCGGGGTCCCGGCCGGTCAGCGACGGCGGTCGCCGTTGCGCCCGCCCGGCCGCTCACCCTGGACGCCCCGCTCGAAGACCGACACCCGGTCGCCGTGCCCGCGGTACGACGGCTTGTCGTCCTCGGCCGGCTGGGTCGGGAACGGCACCACCTTGCCCTGCGTGTCGGCGTTGCCCGCGGCGGTGAAGGCGTTCCAGGAGATGTCCACCAGCAGCCGCTTGAGCTCGGCGTGCCGGACGGCCGCGCTGCGCTGAAGGGCCAGCCGGATGCCGAGCACCACGGCGACCAGGGTGGTGGTGACCGCCCCGGCGGCGGCCAGGACATGCGCCCCGGTGGCCTCCTCGCCGGTCAGCACCAGCACCAGCAGCCAGATCCAGCAGGCCAGGGCGAACACGCCGGCCTTGGCCACGAAGAAGAGACTGACCGCACCCGGGCGGTGCGGCACCGGACGGACGAGGTCGGCCATGCTGCTCCTCATCGATGTCGCGGGACGCACCGGGCGGCCCGGGGCCAGGTTGCGGTGGGTCTGTCGAGCTTAGTTGACGGGCGGCAATCGTCGCTGGCCACGACCGCTCCGCCGGCCTTCCCGCCGCGGGTCCCGCCGACGGGACGTTCGGGTCGATCGGTCAATTGCTTCTACGGACTGTCGTACTACCCTCGAAGGGCGCGACCGACACCGCGCCCGGTTCAAGAAAGGGACCATCCCGCACGCATGGGCTCCGCAGACGTTTCACCACAGATGGCCTTCGCGCGCTTCGTGCGACGCGCCATCGACGACGCCCGTGACGAGCGGGGGTGGACCGTGAGCGACCTCGCGGCGCACACCGGGGTCGGCCGGTCCACCGTCTTCCGCTGGCTCGCCGGCGACTGGCAGGACTACCCGGAGCTGGCCAAGGTGCGCGGGTTCTGCGCCGCGCTCGACCTGCCGGTGGCGGCGGCGTTCCGGGCGCTCGGTCTGCCCGACGCCGGCCCGGCCCCGCGCCGGCGCGCCGACGACGCCCCGGTGGAGGCGGACGTGCGGGTCATCCTGGACCGGCTCGCCGACCCGAGCGTGCCGGCCGAGGAGAAGCACCACATCCGCGACCTGCTCCGCTACCTGGCCCGCCGCCCGGTGCGCCGGGCCGGTTGAGCGGCCGGGTGTGCCGGGCCGGTTGAGCGGCCGACCGCCTCAGCTCACGGCACGTCGAGGGTGAACTCGGCGGTCCGCACCTCGCCCGCCACCTGGAAGTCCAGGAACATCCGGTAACGACCCGGTCCGGGCACGGTCGCCCAGAAGGTCACCGTGTCGCCGGCTGGCGCGGGTTCCGGGTGCACGTGCAGGTAGGCCAGGTCGCCCTCGCGGAGCGCGACCAGGTGGCCGTACGCGCCGAGGTAGCGCTCCAGCTCGGCCGGCGCGGCACCGGCGCGGACCTGGAAGCGCAGCGGTGCCGCCACGCCGACCCGCGGGGTGCCCTGCCAGCCGACGGTGAAGCCATCGACGGTGGCGCTGTTGGCCGGCGCCGGCAGCGGCCGCGGGTGGTAGCCGCCGGGCGCGACCAGGTCCACCCCGAGGGTGGCCGGGGTCTGCGCGCCGTCGTCGACGAGGGCGACGAAGTCGGCGTACGCCCGCCAGACGCCCGGCTGCGGCAGGGTCAGCGGTACGGACCAGGTGCCGTCGGGCGCCATCGTCGGGTGCAGGTGCTGGTAGCCGGTGAGGTCGCGGCGTACCACGATCAGGTGCATCGGCTTGTCGTGCACGACCGCGAAGCGGGTCGCCGGTCGCCGCCGGTCGTCGCGGATCTGGAACCGGAACTCCCCGGGCCGGCCGGCGGTGAACTCCCCGGCCGACGGGGTGAGGGTGTAACCGGCCGAGGTGACCGAGAGCCCGCCGGCCCCGTCGGTCCCCGCCGGGTCGGCGCCGCCGTCGTCGTGCGCGCCGGTGCCGGGGGCGTGCGCGTGCTCCCCGCCGGCGGTCGCACCGGCGGGGACGGCCACGGGAGCGCCCGGCCGGGGGTTGGCCCGGCCGAGGCCGAAGCCGAGCAGGACGGCGAGCACCAGCCCGCCGACGGTGAGCGCCAGCCGCAGGGTGCTCCGATCGGCACCGGCCGGGATCGGGCCACCGGTGCCGGAGCCGTCGCCGGCGACCGGCGGCACGTCCGCCGCCAGGTCGGCGGGCGCGGCCGGGTCGGCGGTCACCGGCCGGTCGGTCGGCTGCTCGGGCCCCGTCCCGGGTCGCTGGTCGGCCATGGCCCCACGGTACCGGCGGGTCGGTGACGGCACGGACCACGGTCGGTGACCGTGGCGACGGTCCCAATCGGCCCGGGCCGGGAACTTTTCCGGTGGTGGCCGGTCCCGGTCAGCCGGCCACGGCGAGGGCGAGCGGCAGCACGTCCGGCGCGCCGGCCCGGCGCAGCAGCCGGGCCACCATGGTCATCGTCCAGCCCGAGTCGACCAGGTCGTCGACGAGGAGCACCGGACCGTCCAGGCCGGTCAGGGCGGCGGCCAGCTCGTCGGGGACGGCGAAGGCGTCGTGCAGTGCGCGTACCCGCTGGGCGCTGTTGCCGCGCGGCCCGCCGGCCCGGGACGGGCCGGTGCGGACCACCCGGCCGAGCAGCGGCAGCCGGCCGACCGTGGCGATCCGCTCGGCGAGCGAACCGACCAGCGCCGGGTGGGTGCGCGACCCGATCGCGACCACACCGGCTGGGCGGCGCGGCCACGGGTCGTCGCCGCGCGCCCAGGCCTTCAGCACCTCGACCACGGCCGCGGCCACGTCGTCGGGGACCGGGGCGTCGGCCGCCTCCGGCCCGACCAGGCCGCGCAGCCGCCCGCCCCAGCCGAGGTCCGACAGCCGGCCCACGGCCCGCCCGGACAGCGACTGCTCGCCCGGGGGAATCCGCCCCTTCAGGGGTACGCCCACAGCCTCCAGCCCGGTCGGCCAGAGCTTCTTCGGCGCGATCTCCACGCCGGGGCGGCCGAGGAAGGTCTGCGCGGCACCGAGCGCGGCGGCCGAGACCTCGGCGGTGAAGAGCGGGCCGGCGCACCGGTCGCAGCGACCGCAGTCGGCCGCCCCGACGTCGTCCAGGCACTCGCGCAGGTAGCGCAGCCGGCAGTCCGCTGTGGTCGCGTACTCCCGCATGGCCTGCTGCTCGGCGGTGCGCGCCTCGGCGACGCGGCGCAACCGGGCCTCGTCGTAGACCCAGGGCTCCCCGGTGGCGAGCCAGCCCCCGCGGACCCGGCGGACCGCCCCGTCCACGTCGAGCACCTTGAGCATCAGCTCCAGCCGGGCCCGGCGCAGGTCGACGAGGGGTTCCAGCGCCTGGGTGGAGAGCGGCCGGTCGGGGCGCAGGGCGGCCAGCACCGCGCGGACCTGCTCCTCGGGCGGGAAGGCGAGCGAGGCGAAGTACCGCCAGATGGCCGCGTCCTCCACGCCGGGCAGCAGCAGCACCTCGGCGTGCGCGACGGCCCGGCCGGCGCGGCCGACCTGCTGGTAGTAGGCGATCGGCGAGGGCGGCGCGCCGAGGTGCACCACGAAGCCGAGGTCGGGCTTGTCGAAGCCCATGCCCAGCGCGCTGGTGGCGACCAACGCCTTGATCTTGTTGTCGAGCAGGTCCTGCTCGGCGGCGCGGCGGTCGGCGTCGTCGGCCTGACCCGTGTACGAGGCGACCGACCAACCCCGCGCGCGGAGGAACTCGGCCGTCTCCCCCGCCGCCGCGACGGTCAACGTGTAGATGATCCCGGAGCCGGGGAGCTGGTCGAGGTGGTCGGCGAGCCAGCCGAGCCGGTGCGCGGGGCTGGGCAGGTCGATCACGCCCAGCCGCAGCGACTCGCGGTCCAGCGTGCCGCGCAGCACGAGGGCGTCGCCGAGCTGCTCGGCGACGTCCTGGGTGACCCGGGCATTGGCGGTGGCCGTGGTGGCCAGCACCGGGGTGCGCTCGGGGAGGTCGGCGAGGAAGGTGCGCAGCCTGCGGTAGTCCGGCCGGAAGTCGTGCCCCCAGTCGGAGACGCAGTGCGCCTCGTCCACCACGAGCAGCCCGGTGGTCGCGGCCAGCTTCGGCAGGACGGTGTCCCGGAAGTCGGGGTTGTTGAGCCGTTCCGGGCTGATCAGCAGGACGTCGACCGCGCCGGCGTGGATCTCGGCGGTGATCTCGTCCCACTCGTCGAGGTTGGCGGAGTTGATGGTGCGGGCCCGGATGCCGGCTCGGACGGCCGACTCGACCTGGTTGCGCATCAGCGCCAGCAGCGGCGAGACGATCACCGTGGGGCCTGCGGCGTCGGGGCGCTCCCGCAGCAGCGCGGTGGCGACGAAGTAGACCGCCGACTTGCCCCAACCGGTGCGTTGCACGCAGAGCACCCGGCGCCGGTCGACCACCAGCGCCTCGATCGCCCGCCACTGGTCCTCACGCAGCCGAGCGTGCTCGCCGGCCAACCGGCGCAGCACCGCCTCGGCCCGCTCCCGTACCGCCGCCCGATCCTGACTCATCCGGCATTTCTACCAGCATGGCCGGACAGCCCCGTCGATCATGGGCGAGCGGCGGGGAAGCGGAAGATCGGGTGCGCCGCGACGCCGGCCAGGCTGCCGGTGTCGCCGCCGAGGTAGCCGCCGGCGTTGTTCACCAGCACGTCGACCGCCCGGTCCCCGACGGCTTCGACGACCCGCCCGACCTGCTCCGGATCGGTCAGATCGGCGGCGACCGCGGTCACCGCGTCCGCCCGCCCGCATTCCGTCGAGATCCGCCCCGCCGCGGCCGCCAGCACCGACTCCCGCCGCCCCACGACGATCACGTCGTACCCGTCGAGGGCCAGCACCCGCGCGACAGCCGCCCCGATCCCCGTCCCCCCGCCGCTCACCACGGCCAACCGCTCTCCCACAACCGCCTCCCCTGCACCCCGGATCCCCGTCGATCATGAGGTTAGCGGCGGCCCGGCCGGCGTGTCGCGCCGCAAACCTCATGATCAACGGCGGGTGGGGGTTCAGCGGCGGGGGCGGAGGGCGGCGCGGAGGGGGGCGAGGCGGGAGGTGAGGCTGGCCAGGCCGCCGGGGAAGAAGTAGACGGCCAGGATGAACACCGTGCCCAGGACGAAGAGCGGCTGGCTCAGCGGGTGGCTGAGGACTGCCGGGAGGGCGTTCACCGCGTCGGAGCTGCCGAACGCGGTGAGGCGGTGGTCCAGGTACATGTAGAGGATGCCGCCGAGCACCGGACCCCAGCGGGTGCCCGGGCCACCCAGCACCACCATGACCAGCAGGGACAGGGTCAGCTCAGAGGTGGTGACGTGCGGCGAGGCGCCGCCGACGATCAGGCAGTAGACCACCCCGCCGGCCGCGGCCAGGCCGCCGGCCAGGGTGAACGCCACCAGCTTGAACCGGTACGGGTCGAGCCCGAGCACCCCGATCCGCCGCTCGTCGTCGCGCAGCCCGGCCAGCACCCGCCCGGTCGGCGAGCCGGAGACCCGGTGCACCACCAGGACCACCAGCGCCAGGTACGCCAGCGCCAGCCAGTACAGGTTCACCGTGTTCGTCACCCCGACCAGGGCCGACGGCAGCCCGGAGACGTCCAGCGGCAGCCCCTCCTCGCCACCGGTGAAGCCCCAGAAGTCCCGGGTCACCAGGATCGCGGCGACCTGCGCGAAGGCGAGCGTGACCATGGCGAAGGCGATCCCGACGGTGCGCAGCGCGATCGCGCCGAGCAGCGCGGCCAGGATCGTCGCGCCGGTGACGGTGAGCAGCGCGGCCTGCCACAGCGGCAGGCCGGCCCGGGTGACCAGCACGTCGGTGCCGTACACCCCGGCGGCGAAGTAGAGCGCGTGGCCGAAGGAGAGCATCCCGGTCCGACCGAAGAGCAGGTCGTACCCGGCAGCCAGCCCGCCGAAGACCAGGCAGATGGCGAGCAGTTGCAGGGTGCCCGGCGAGTTCAGCGGCCCCTCGAAGATGCCCGGCAGGTTCACCGTCGAGTACGGCAGCACCGCCGCCACCGCCAGCGCCACCAGCGGCAGCCAGGGGCGCACCCCGTGCCAGCGCGAGTGCCCCGGCGTCAGCTCGTCGGGCACCGCCGCCGGCGGCGCCGGAACCTCGGGACTCCTGACGTCGGTCATGCGGTTGCCACCTTCCCGGCGAAGCCCTGCGGGCGCAGCAGGAGTACCACGGCGAGCAGCCCGACCACGCAGATGTCGCCCAGCCCGGACGTGCCGTAGTAGTTGACGAACTGTTGCAGCAGCCCCACCGCGACGGCCGCGTACGCGGACCCGACCACCGAGCCCATCCCGCCGATCACCACCACGATGAACGCGAAGATCAGCAGTGAGCCGCCCTGGCCGGGCGAGACGGTGCCGTAGAAGGTGCTGCCGAGCGCGCCGGCCAGCGCGGCGGCGGCCCCGCCGATCGCGAAGACCAGGGTGAACGCCTTGCGCACGTCGATGCCGAGCGCGGTGACCATCTCCCGGTTCTCCACCCCGGCCCGGATGACCAGGCCGTAGCGGGTCCAGCGGAGGAAGGCGAGCAGCGCGGCGAGCACCACCACGGCGGCGACGATCAGCAGCAGCCCGCCGTTGGGCACGTTCGCGCCGAGGACCGTCGTGGTGTCCCGGGTCCATTCCGGACGGGGGAACGGCCGTGCGTCGGCGCCCCAGGTGGCCTGGAGCAGCGCCACCCCGGCCAGCGACAGACCGACGGTGACCAGCACCTGCTCGATCGTGCGGCTGTACAGCGGCCGGATCAGCACCAGTTCCACCAGCACCGCCACCAGCGCACCGGCGAGCACTCCGAAGGCGACTGCCAGCACGAAGCCGAAGCCGTCCGCGCCGGCGCCGGGCAGGTTCCCGACCGCCCACCAGGTCGCGTACGCGCCGACGCCGAGGAAGAGCCCGTGCGCGAAGTTGAGCACGTCGGCGAGGCCGAAGACCAGGGAGAGCCCGGAGGCCACCAGGAAGTAGAGCGCGGCCAGGCCCAGCCCGGTCAGGGTCAGCAGGATCACCGTGCTCATGAGTGCACCTCCGAGGCGCCGACGCCGAGCAGCGACTTGGTCAGCGCGGTCTCCAGCAGCAACTCCCGGGCGTCACCGGCCCACGCCACTCGGCCCGCGGCGAGCACCACCGCGTCGTTGGCGAGCCGCCGGACCACGGCCAGGTTCTGCTCGACCAGCAGCACCGGCACGGACTCGGCCACCCGTTCGAGCACCTCGGCCACCTCGGTCACCACCTTCGGCGCCAACCCCTTGGTCGGCTCGTCGACCAGCAGCAGCCGGTTGTCGTTGAGCAGCACCCGGCCGATCGCGAGCATCTGCTGCTGCCCGCCGGAGAGCGAGCCGGCCCGTTGCCGTCCGCGCCGGTCCAGCTCCGGGAAGAGCGCGAACACCTTGTCGTACGCCGGGGTGGTGCCCCGCCGTTCGGCGAGCCGGAGGTTCTCGGCGACGGTGAGGCCGGCGAAGACGCAGCGGTCCTCCGGCACGTAGCCGAGCCCACCGCGGACCAGCCGGTGGGTGGGGCGGGCGAGCAGGCTCTGCGCGCCCATCCGGATCGCGCCGCGCACCTCGCCGTTGCGGGGGGTCAGCCCGACGATCGCGCGCAGCGTGGTGGTCTTGCCGACGCCGTTGCGGCCGAGCAGCACGGTCACCCCGGTCGGCGCGACCGTGAACGACACCCCCTGGAGGATGTGCAGCCCGGCGATCCGCACCGACAGGTCCTCGACCGCGAGGACGGGTTCACTCATAGCGCCTCTCCCAGGTACGCCTCCTGCACGGTGGCGTTGGCCATCACCGTGTCCGGGGTGTCGCAGGCCAGCAGCGCGCCGTGGTGCATCACGGCGATCCGGTCGGCCAGCTCCAGGATCACGTCCATGTGGTGCTCCACCATCAGCACCGACCGGCCGCTGTCGCCGGTCAGCGACTTGATGACGCTGACCAGCTCGGGCACGTCCTCGGCGCTGACCCCGGCCATCGGCTCGTCCAGCAGCATCACCCGGGGCTCCCCGGCGAGCAGCAGGGCGATCTCCAGCTTCCGCTTCTCGCCGTGGGCGAGGGTGCCGGCGAGCGCCGTACCCCGGTGGTGCAGGCCGACCCGGTCGAGCGCCGCGTCGGCGGCGGCGGCCACCTCCCGGTCGGCCGCCGCCCGCCGCCACAGCTTCATCGAGCCACCCCGGTGCGCCTGTACGGCCAACCGAACGTTCTCCCGGACGGTGAGCGAGCCGAAGACCGAGGACGCCTGGAAGGTGCGTCCCAGCCCGAGGCGGGCCCGCCGGTGCGGCGGGAGGGCGGTGATGTCCGCCCCGTCCAGCTGGATCCGGCCCTCGGTGGGCCGGCGCAGACCGGTGATCAGGTTGAACAGGGAGGTCTTGCCGGCGCCGTTCGGCCCGATCACGCCGAGGAACTCCCCGGGTGCCAGGTCGAGGTAGACGCTGTCGACGATGGCGACCTCACCGATCCGCCAGGTCAGACCGCGGGTGGCGAGCACGGATCAGCCCTTCATCTGGGTGACCGGCGGCGCGGTCTCGTCGCCGGTCAGGCTCTTCTGCGCGGCCGCGGTGAAGGTGGTCCCGCTGCCGGAGAGCTTGGCCTGGTACATCGGCTGGAGCAGGGCGTGGTCCTCGGCGCGGATCGTCATCGGGCCCTTGATCCCGTCGAACGACCAGCCCTCGAGCGCCTTGATCATCTTGTCGACGTCGTCGCCGCCCTCCTGCACCGCCCGGACCACCATCTGGGCGGCGGCGAAGCCGTCCGGGTGGAACAGGTCGAGCGTCCCGCCGGGGATCTTCGCCTTGGCCGCCTTGGCGACCTCGGTGTCGCTGGCCCCGTCGAAGTAGTGCGACAGGAAGGAGATCTTGCTGCCGGCGGCGCCGAAGGTCGGCCAGGAGGCCCGGATGTCCAGGCCGGTGACGACGGTGGTGGAGGAGAGCACGCCCTGCTGGTCGAGGGTCTGCCACATGGCCGGGGCGGTGGTGCCGGCCCAGGCGACGAAGAGCAGATCCGGCTTGGCGGCCTTGATCTGGCTGGCGAACGGGGTGAACTCGGAGGCGCTGGCCGGGGCGCGGACGCTGCTCACGGTGGCGCCGGCTCCGCCGATCACCTTCTTGACCGCGGCCTCGTTGGCGTCGCCGAAGGCGCCGTCCTGGGCGAAGACCACGACCTTCTTGCCGGTCGGGTCGCCGATGAACGACTTGGCGGTCACCACGTCCTGGTAGGACTGCCGGCCCGAGCGGAACGTGTACTTGTTGGCGCCGGTGACCGCGTCGGTGGCGGCCGGGCCGGAGATGAAGAGCGCCTTGTTCTGCGCCGCGATCGGCGCGACCTGGAGCGCGACGCCGGAGGCCGTCGACCCGGCGATGATCTTCGTGCCCTTGCCGATCAGGTCCTTGGCGGCGGAGACCGCCTTGGCCGGGTCGCCCGCGTCGTCGACCTCGGTCAGCTCGACCGTCCGGTCACCGACCTTGCCGGTGCCCTTGGTGGCGTAGTCGAGGCCGGCCTTGAACCCCTCGATGTACTGCTTGCCGTAGCTGGCCAGGGGACCGGACTGGGAGTAGACCAGGCCGACCTTGACCGGGGCGGAGCTGTCACCGCCTCCGGAGGCGGTGTCCTGCGGGCTGCCGCAGGCCGTGGCGGCGAGCGCCGCGGCCATCATCGTGGCGGCGGAGAGGAACGCCCGCCGGGTGTGCCGGACCGTCATCGCGACTCCAGGTGAGGACAGGATGCTGTGTTGTCGGCTCACGCTAGAAGTGACGTCACCCACGGGCTATGTGGCGACGCCACACAAGTGCTAAGGGTGGGGTGGCCGGCCGTAACAACGCCCGGGCGGGCCGGGGTGTGGGTCGGTGCCGCGATGGCCATCGCCCCCATCGCGGGAGCGGATGCTGTGTCTCGTCGCGCCATCGCCGCCGGTTCGCTCGCCCGCCCTTGCGGCGGTTGGTGAGAGGTGCGGGACGTCCTGCCCGTACGTCGGGGTCAGCTGGTTGTTCGGCGTCCGGCACCACCGTGGCGGTGCCGGTCAACACGTACTGCGGGGTGCTGATAGAGGGTCTTCCGCCTACCGATGCTTGGCCGGTCCACACGGCCCGTCGTGATCGGCCGGCTGAGAGCATCGGCGGCCGGCGTCGAGCCTCCGGTCACAGAACACCCAGTGGCGTACGGCCTGCGCGTCCTCCGCCGAAACCGTGGCGCCCGCGCGATCCACATCAGCCAGGAAGGCCAACGATCGGGTGATCGCTCGGGCGAACCGCAGCGCCGCTGGCAGGTCGGTGGCTACCACCGGCAGGTGGACGACGAACCGCTGCCGGCTCACCGTCGCGCGCCCGGGGCGAACCGGGACTGCCACGCGCGCAGCGCCCGCTTGATCCGCAGGTTCTCCTCGGCGGTCACCGCCAGCTCGCGTCGGGTCAGCGCCAGCTCGCCGGCGACCCGGTACAGGAAGGCGTGCACCTCCACCGGGTCGAGCCCGCGCTTCACCTGGTTGAACCGCCGATCCCGGATCTGCCCGGCGGTCAAGGGCCGGCACGACTCCGAGCGGTACCAGCCGGCGTTCGGCGGGCGCTCAGGGCACCGCCGGGCGGCGCGGCGGAACAGGAAGAACACGGTGCGCATGAGCCCCCTTCCGGGTCACTGCCGTCGGCCGAAGCCGGCCGTGGAGGGCGGCCCAGTCCGCCGATAGGGGACGCGGACCGGACCGCCCGGCCCCACGACCGCAGCCCACATCGGCGGTACGACCCCGGAGCCAACCTTGGTGTCCGCCCCCGAGGTTTGCCGAACCAACCGGAGCCGGACACTCAGCAACTTACGCCACTTACTAGCGTGAGTCCATCTCTCCGCGCCAACGAGCTCACTTATTGCAGATGCTGGCGCAGGTCCGGCATGATCGGAGGTGCCGAACCAACCGGAGCCTCTTCATGCCCACCGCACAGCCCGAGTTTCGCCGCATCGTGGACGACATCGTCGCCAAGATCAGAAGCGGTGAGTTCAAGCCCGGAGACAAGCTGCCGTCAACCAGCCAGCTCGCCGAGATCTACGGGGTCAGCAACAACACGGCCTACCGGGCGCTCGTCATCCTGCACGACCGTGAGCTCATCATCGGCCGGCAGGGACGCGGCACCTACGTCGCCGAACGCCCGTCGCCGTAGCTCGGGCGGCACCCGGCGCGGCAGCCCCGCAGACGCTACGAACTTGATGCCGCCAACGAATCACCGCTGCCCTCGCCGCGCGGTACACCGACCCACGAACGGCGTCCGGGCGCGGTCGACTCATGATTCGTCTGCGTCATCAGGTTCGTAGCGAGCGACGGGGCATCCGGATCGATCCGGACGCCCCGTCCTGTGTAGCCGAAGATCAACAACCGCCGGCGATCGCCAGGCGGCGGAATGCGGCGGTCAGTGCCCGGGCAGACCCGCGCGGGCGGCGACCGCGGTGTCCGGCTGGTCGGCGAAGACGCCGTCCAGGCCGAGGCCGAGGAAGAGCTCGTACTCGGACGTGATGTCGCCGCGGGCGTTCGGGTCGGCGCCGACCCGGAAGTCCGCCGGGAGGAACTGGTTCTCGGCGCGGAAGGTCCAGGCGTGCACGACCAGCTTCTCCCGGTGCGCGTCCCGGATGACCGTGGTCGGGGCGCGCAGCCTGCCGGTGGCGTCCCGGGGCACGATCAGGTTCTTGTTGAGACCCACCCCGTCGGCGTACTCCGCGATCCAGGCCAGCCCGGCGGCGGAGGCCAGGTCGGCGTAGGTGCGGGTGTCGCCGGCGGCGGTGAAGTCGTAGGGACGCCCGCTCGCGTCGAGCAGCTGCACCAGCGGCACGTCGATCATGCTGTCCAGCCTGCGCAGGTTCGCCGTCTCGAAGGACTGGATGAACACCGCGTCGTGCCGATGGGTCAGCCGGTTCTTCCGCAGGGTCGCCACCAGCGGCTCCTCCAACGCCAGCCCGATCGACGCGAAGTAGCTGGGGTGCTTGGTCTCCGGGTAGATGCCGATGGTCCGGCCCCGGTTACGGCTCTCCGTACGGGCCAGGTCGATGACCTCCTGGAAGGTCGGCACCTCGAACTTCCCGTCGAACGCCGTGTTGGCCACCCGCACCTGCGGCAGCCGCTCCTTGGCCCGCAGGGTCTTCAGCTCGGCCAGGGTGAAGTCCTCGGTGAACCAGCCGCTGACGGCCACCCCGTCGATGGTCCTGGTGGCCCGGCGGGCGGCGAACTCGGCGTGCGCGGCCACGTCGGTCGTACCCGAGATCTCGTTCTCGTGCCGGGCGACCAGCACGCCGTCCTTCGTCGAGACCAGGTCGGGCTCGATGTAGTCGGCGCCCATCCGGATCGCCAACCGGTACGCCTCCAGGGTGTGCTCCGGGCGGTAGCCGCTCGCGCCGCGGTGGCCGATCACGATGGGCCGGTGGGTGGCCCGGTCCGCGCGGCCCGCGCGGTCGGTGTCGTCCTCGCGGGCCGAGGCCGCGCCGGGCACGGCAACGGCCACCGCGAGCAGGGCGCAGGCCACACCAAGGGCGGAAAGGGTACGTCGCAACGCCGTCTCCTGTCGTCGATGAGTCGCGCCCCAGCAGACCGGTCGCCCCTGGCCGCCAGTTGGTCGGCGGCTGACCGCGAGGTGAACCCTCGCCGGGATGTGCGATTCACCGACCCCGCCCCGCCGGTAATCGGAAGATTGTCTGGTGCGCCGCTATTTTCGTCACCCCGTCCGGCTGGTGCCGTTCGGCTTCCTGGTGGCGATCGCGATCGGCACCGGCCTGCTGATGCTGCCCTGGGCGACCAGCGAACAGCACTACACCCCGCTGGTCACCGCGCTCTTCACCGCCACCTCCGCCGTCTCCGTCACGGGCATGGCCGTCAACGACACCCCGAACTACTGGAACGGCTTCGGGCTCGCGATGATCACCGTGCTCACGCAGATCGGCGGCCTGGGCATCCTCACCGGCGCCGCCCTGATCAGCCTCGCGGTGTCCCGACAGCTCGGGCTCCGCAACCGGCTGCTCGTGCAGGCCGAGACCGCCGAGTACGGCATAGGTGACGTCCGCCGGCTGCTGGTGCGCATCGCCGCCACGGTGGTTGCCACCGAGGCGTTGATGACCCTGATCATGAGTGGCCGGCTCTGGCTCGCCTACCACTACCCACCCGGCAGGGCACTCTGGTCCGGCGCCTTCCACGCCGTCCAGGCGTTCAACAACGGCGGGTTCAGCCTCTACTCGGACGGTCTGCTCGCCTTCTCCCAGGACCCGTGGGTGGCGCTGCCACTGGCCTTCGGCGCGATCATCGGCGGCCTCGGCTTCCCGGCGCTCTTCGAGGCGGCCCGGCACTGGCGGCGGCCGGCCCGCTGGACGGTCGCCACCAAGCTGACCATCTGGGGCAGCGCGGTGCTGCTGGTCGGCGGCTTCATCGCCCTGCTGCTGGCCGAGTGGACCAACCCGCGCACCATCGGCACCTACGACGGGCCCGGCAAGGTGCTCGCCTCGTTCACCCAGATCGCGCTCAGCCGTACCGGGGGCTTCGACGTGATCAACATCGAGTGGTTGAGCGAGGAGAGCTACCCGCTGCTGATCACGCTGATGTTCATCGGCGGCGGCAGCGCCAGCACCGCCGGCGGCATCAAGGTCTCGACCTTCTTCCTGCTGGCCTTCGCCATCTGGGCCGAGCTGCGCGGGGAGCCGGACGTCACCGTCGGCCACCGTCGGGTGGCCGTGGCCAGTGTGCGGCAGGCGCTGACCGTCGCCCTGCTCAGCGTGGCCCTGGTGGTGGTCGGCACGGTCGGACTGATCCTGATCACCGAGGGCGTCCGGTTCAACGAGTCGCTGTTCGAGGTGACTTCGGCGTTCAGCACCACCGGCCTGACCGTCGGGCTCACCCCGCAACTCCCCGAGCCCGGCCAGTACGTGCTGACCGTCCTGATGTACATCGGCCGGGTCGGCCCGCTCACCCTCGGCTCGGCGATCGCGTTGAACACCCGCCGCCGGCTGTACCGCTACCCGAAGGAGCAACCCATTGTCGGCTAGAGGAGATGGCGGCGGCGACGTCGCGGTGATCGGACTGGGCCGGTTCGGCTGCCACCTGGCCACGGCATTGAACCGGCTCGGTCACCAGGTGCTCGCCGTCGACCGGGACGCGAACCAGGTGCAACGCTGGTCGTCGACGCTGGACCGGGTGGTGCAGGCCGACGCCACCGAGGAGGCCGCCCTGCGCCAGCTGGGGCTCGGCGACTTCCACCGGGTGGTGGTCGCCATCGGCGCCTCGGTGGAGGCCAGCGTGCTCACCGTGCTGGCGCTGACCGAGGTGGGGGTGCCGCAGATCTGGGCCCGCGCCACCTCCGAGAAGCACGCCCGGATCCTCAACTCCGTCGGCGCCCACCACGTGGTCTTCCCCGAGGCGGAGATCGGCGAGCGGGTAGCCCACCTGATCGTCAGCCGGATGCTCGACTTCATCGGCTTCGGCGACGACTTCGCCATCGCCAAGGTGGCGGTGCCACCGCCGCTGGTCGGCCGGCCGCTGAGCGAACTGGCGCTGAGCGAGCAGCACGGGGTGCGGGTGGTCGGCGCGAAGGCGCCCGGGGAGCCGTTCCGCTACGCCACCCCGGACACGGTGGTCAGCACGGGCGGAGTGCTGATCGTGGAGGGCACCATCGCCCAGGTGCAGGAGTTCGCCGCCCTCCGCTGAGGGTCAGCCCCTGCCCTTACCGCCGTCGCCCCCCTTCCCCGCTACTTTCCACCTTTTCCCTTGCCCTCACCCGACCCCTTGGCCTTGCCCGCCTTCGCCTTGGACGACCCCGACCCGCCGCTACCCGAGGAGACCTTGGTCGCGCTCTTCGCGGGCGCCTTCGCCGGGACCTTCGGGGCCGGGGCGGTGCCGGCCACCCCGGAGACCCGTACGCCACAGGTGGCGTCGCCGACCTTGAACTCCACCGGCAGCGGGTTGCCCCCGGTGTACCGGCCGGACAGGGCGACCTTCTCCGAGGCGCCCGGGGCCAGCGCGTTCCGCCCGGCGGTGGGCACGACGCGCACGGTTCGGCCGTCCTGGTGCACCGCCGGGGTGGCCTTCGTGACGGACTGCTGACCGGGGAAGGTGAAGCTCATCGCCCAGTCCCGCAGCTCGCGGGTGCCGGTGTTGGTCAGGGTCAGCTGGGCTGCGAAGTCCCGGCCGGAGTCGCTGCGCAGCGCGTACTCGACCTCGCAGGGGCTGGCCTGCGGCAGGCCCATCCGCGCCTCGGTCGGCTCCTCGATCCCGCCGCTGGCGGAGCTGCCGGAGGTCACCCCCCACATCGCCGCGGTCACCGCGACCAGGCCGGCGGCGGCCACCCCGGCCTCGATGCGGCGCCGCCGGCCCAGCGCCCGCCGGCTGCGGGTACGGCCGGAGAAGGGCAGCGCGTCGGTGTCGGTCGACCAGGGCAGGATCGTGGTGCCGGCGTTGGCCAGCAGCGCCGGGTCGAACGTCCCCGGCGCCGGGGAGACCGGCACGGCCGCGAGCATCCCGGCCGCGTCGGCGAGGGTACGGGCCACCTCGGCGGTGGCCGGCCGGTCCGCGGGCCGCTTGGCCAGGCAGCGTCCGACCAGCTCGGTGACGTCCTCGGGCAGCCCCGGCACCTCGGGCATCGGCTCCGGGTCGTTGTACATGTGCGCGCGGAGCATCTCGGTGGTGGTGCTGGCCCGCCAGGGCAACCGGCCGGTCAGCATCCGGTAGAGCAGCAGCCCCACCGCGTACACGTCGGTGGCCGGGGAGACCTGGCCGTTGTCCAGCCGCTCCGGAGCGAGGTACGCGGGAGTGCCGAGCAGGGTGCCGTCCGGCCCCTTCTCGCTCTCCCCGACCAGCGCCGAGATGCCGAAGTCGACGACCTTCACCCCGGTGGGGGTCAGCATGACGTTGCCCGGGGTGACGTCCCGGTGGACCACGCCGCGGGCGTGCGCGGTGGCCAGGGCGGAGGTGACCTCCGCGCCGATGGTCACCGCCTCCCGCCAGGGCAGCTGCCCGTCGCGGCCGAGCCGCGCGGTGAGCGGGCCGCCGTCGACCAGTTCCATCACGACGTACGGCACGGTCAGCCCGACCTGCTCGCTCTCGCCGTAGTCGTACACGTTGGTGATGTTGGGGTGGCACAGCCGGGCGGCGGCCTGGGCCTCGATCCGGATCCGGTGCCGGAACGCCTTGTCGCTGGCCAGCCGCGAGGCGAGCACCTTGATCGCGACCTGGCGGCCGAGCACCTCGTCGTAGCCACGCCACACCACGGACATGCCGCCCGCGCCCAGCTGCTCGACCAATCGGTACCGCTCACCGAGGAGCTGGGCCCCGTTCCTGACTCCTCCACGCATGGTCAGAGGTGTTGCCCGGGAAGGTGGGGGCTACACCTCAATGGTCGCAATCGGTCAGGATTGTCACCCGATCAGGCGGTCGCCAGCAGCTGGTCCACCGGCGCGTAGTCGTCGGTCAACACCAGCGCGTCGGAGACGAAGTCGTCCAGCCGGGCGTCGCTGAGCAGGTCCGGCGGAGTGTCCAGAGCGCTGAGCCGTTGTTCCAGCGTGGCCAGCGGCAGCGGCGCGTCCGAGGCGACGATGAGGAAGTTGGCGCCCTGCTCCCCGGCGAACGCGCCGGGCGGGGCGATCACCGCGACGGTGCGGAACTCGGCCGCGACCGTGGCCAGCTCGGCCCGGATGAACCGGTCCGGCGGGTAGTCGATGACGTTCTGCACGTAGATCCCGCCGGGCCGGAGCACCCGCTCCACCTCCGCCGCCATCTCCCGGGTGGCCAGGTGCCAGGGGACCACCAGATGCCCGAAAGCGTCCCCGACGATCAGGTCCCGGCTGTCGGCCGGCTCCCCGTCGACCAGCATCCGCGCGTCGCCCACCTCGGCGCGCAGCCCGGCACCGGTGCGCACGCCGAGCAGCCGCCGGTCCAGGTCCACCAGCTCGCCGTCGATCTCGAAGACCAGGTTGTCGGTGCCGGGCCGGGTGGCGGTCAGGTAGCGGGGCATGGTGAACCCGCCCCCGCCCAGGTGCAGCGCGTCGAGCCGCCGCCCGCGCGGCGCCATCACGTCCGCCACCGCCCCGATCCACTGGGTGTACGCGTACTCCAGGTGGGTGGGGTCGGCCAGGTCGACGTACGAGTGCTGGGCGGAGTTGAGGTACAGCGTGCGCCCGGTGGACCGGGACGGGTCGGTCTCCACCCGCGCGCAGTGGTACGCCGTCTCCACGTCGCACGGGTTCGGCGCCACGGCGCTCAGCCCGGCGCCGACCAGCCCGAGCACCGCGAGGGTGGCCTTCGTCCGGGCCGGACCGGGCAGCCCCGCACCCTCCCGCCGCCGCAGGTACGCCCCGAGCGCCAGCCCGGTCACCCCGAGGGTCACCGCCAACGCGATCAGGATGATCGTGCTCGGCAGCGCCGCCACCAGCACGAAGCCGGTGACCAGGGTGGCGGTGATGCCGCCCAGCGTGCCGATGCCGGAGAGCCGCCCGACCACCTGCCCGGTGCGGCGCAGGTCGGCGAGCTGGAGCTTCACCACCAGCGGGGTGACCGCCGAGAGCAGCGCCGCCGGGACGAAGACGGCGAGCGCGGTGAGCAGCAGGATGCCGCTGGCCGCGCCGCCGCGCAGCACCTCACCGGCGTACCGGACCACCGGCAGGGTGATCGCGGAGGCGATGCCGGCCAACACCAGCGCGGGGGCGAGCAGGCGGCGCGGGTCCCGCCGGTCGGCCAGCCAACCGCCGGTCCACGCGCCGTACGCGATGGCGGCCAGCGCGATGCCGATCACCGAGCTGGTCACCTGGAGGGTCACCCCGACGTACGGGCCGACCAGGCGGAGCGAGACGGTCTCCAGCACCAGCACGGCCCCGCTGGCGAGGAAGACCAGGAACGCGGCGAGCCCGTTGGGCAGCGCGCGGGAGGTGGCCGGCGCGTCGGGCGCCGACCCGACCACGACGTCGGACGATGAGCTGCTCACCGTCGCGATGGTACGTCTCGTTCCTGGCGGTCGAGGTCAGTACATCGAAAGATGAACATGGTTTGTGTGGTCGGCGGCCGGGCTGCCCGCCCCGCTGTACGACCGCCAGCCGGTGTTCGGCATCCAGATCTGCCGGTACCAGATCACGTAGAGCACGCCGAGCCGATTGGCGTTGTTCTTGAAGTAGTTGGCCAGGCTGTCGCCGTACGCCTTGTCGCCACCGGTGGCCGACACGTCCTCGAAGCCTCCTGTGGCGGCGGCGAAGTCGCAGGCCCGACCCTTGGGGTGTTCACCGTCGCCGCCGCTGCGGAAGCACGAGACGTACCGCTTGTAGCCGGCGGCCTGGGCCTGCTGGAGGGCGTGCAGGGTGCGCGGGGTGATGCAGCCGTCGGTGGTCGGGTCGTTCACCGAGCACGACTCGGACGGCCAGGAGCCGTCGGAGTTGCGCGGCGCCGGGCTGGCGGAGCGGGAGCCGCCGCTGAACCCGGAGCTGCTGCCCGAGCTGACCGTGGCCAGCGCCCGCTCGGCGTCCTTCTTCTTCTTGGCCAGCACCGCCAGCTGCTTACGCTGCTCGCGCACCTCGTTGTCGATGGCCACCTTGGCCTGCGCCGCGGCCCGCTTCGCCTCGGTGAGGTCGCGCAGCCGCTTGCCGTCGCGCTGGGCCATCACGTCCAGCTCGGCGGCGCGCTGCATGAACCCGCCGGCGGTGGTGCTCTGGAGCAGCATCGCGGTCGGGGTCAGCCGGCCCAGCCGGTACGACTGGGCGGCGACCTCGCCCACCTGCGCGGTCAGCTCACCGAGCCGCCCCTCGACGGTCCTCAGCTGGGCGACCAGCGCGGTCTGCCGGCGGACCGAGTTGTCCAGCCGGGCCTTGGCCTCGATGTGACCCTTGGCGGCCGCCTCCAGCGCCTCCCGGAGCTGCTTGGTGCCACCCTCGCCGGGTTCCGCGGCGGCCGGTACGACCCCGGCACCGAGCAGCAGCACCACCGCGGCGAGCAGCACGGTCAGCGGCCGGCGTACGCGCGGCCGGGTGAGACTGGTCCTGGGCACGACGGTGTCCTTCCCTCTGCCACCGGCGCTCGGTCGGCCCTGCGCGGTGGCGGTCCCGCCGGCCCTCCGACGGCGGCCTGGGGGCGGAGACCGCCGGTCACGATACCGGACGCAGCCGGGCTGACCAGGCCCGCGACCCCTTCGGACATCGATCATCGACGCAGCGTTGCCGCCTCGTCGCGCAGGGCGGCGATCCGGGCGCCGGCGCCCGGGGTCAGTCGCCCAGGAGAGCGTCGCGGGCCGCGGTCCAGGTCCACTCGTCGGCGGCGACGAGCAGGCCCCTGGCGTCGTCGTCGTCGGCCGGGTGGTAGTCGGTGCCGTCGAACCGGCGGGCCACCCCACCGGCCTCCCGGACCAGCAGCACGCCGGGGGCGTGGTCCCAGGGCAGCGTCCGCCAGAAGAGGACGAAATGCTGCGCGCCGGTCAGCAGGTCCAGGTACTCGCGGCCGGCGCAGTGCTGCCCGGGCAGCAGCTCGCCGATCCGCTCCGCGCCGGCCTCGGCGCGCCGGCGGGCCTCCGGCGGCAGGAACCGCGTCATCGCGGTGCCGCGCAGCTCCCCCGCCGGCGGCACCTGGTCCGCCGTCCGCACCTTCTGGCCGTCCAGCTCGGTGCCGCCGCCGGCACGGGTCACGGCGAGCATCTCCGCCAGCGGGTCGAGCACCCACGAGGCGGCCGGCTCGCCGTCGGTCAGCAGGGCGACCATCAGCGCGAACGGCCGCCGGCCGGCGGCGAAGTTGGCGGTGCCGTCGATCGGGTCGACCAGCCACACGTCACGGTCGCCGCGCAGGTGCCGCAACAGCGTCGGGTCGTCCGCCACCGCCTCCTCGCCGACCACCACGGAGCCCGGCCGCAGCCGGCGCAGCTCGGCGGAGATCCGCTCCTCGGCCCGCCGGTCGGCGACCGTGACCAGGTCACCCGGGGCCTTCTCGGCGATCTGGGAGTCGTCGAGCCGACGGAACAGGGGCAGCACCACGTCCGCCGCGGTCTCCCGCAGCAGCGCGCCGACGTCGTCGAGCAGCCGGTCAGCCACGCGGCGGAAGCTTGACCACGCTGACGAAGAACTCGTCGATCTGGCGGACCACCGAGATGAAGCGCTCGAAGTCCACCGGCTTGGTCACGTAGGCGTTGGCGTGCAGCTGGTAGCTGCGCAGGATGTCCTCGTCGGCCTGGGAGGTGGTGAGCACCACGACCGGGATCCGGCGGAGCTGCTCGTCCTCCTTGATCTCCTCCAGCACCTCACGGCCGTCGCGGCGCGGCAGGTTCAGGTCGAGCAGGATCAGGTCCGGCGTCACCGCGTCGGTGTAGGGCGGCTCGCGCCGCAGGTAGGCCAGCGCCTCGGCGCCGTCGGAGACGACGGTGAGCCGGTTGCGGAGCTTGTGCTCCTCGAAGGCCTCCTGGGTCATCAGAACGTCACCCGGATCGTCCTCGACCAGGAGGACCTCGATCGGGCTCTTGCCGTCCGCGGGCGCGGTCATCCCACCGTCTCCTTCATGCCACCCGTTGTACCCTGCTGCGGCGCCTCGCCGGGCAGGTACCGGTCCGTCGCGCCGTCCGGCTGACCGCCGACCGCCGCCGGCTGCTCCTGCGCCGCGTCGGAGTCGGTGCCGGCCGCCGTCTCCGGCTCGCCCTCGGTCTCCGAGGCGGCCGCCTCGGCGGCCTTCGCCGCCTCGACGTCCTCGGGCAGCGCCGGGAGGGTGAACCGGATCGCAGTGCCCTCGTCCAGGTCGGTGTCCACCCAGACCCGGCCGCCGTGGTACTCGACGATCTTCTTGACGATGGCCAGTCCGATGCCGGTACCCGGGTAGGCGTCCTTCGAGTGCAGCCGCTGGAAGATCACGAAGATCTTGTCGGCGAACTCGGGCTCGATCCCGATGCCGTTGTCCCGGCAGCTGATCTCCCACTCGTCGTCGACGAGGCGGGCCGAGACGTGCACCTTCGGCGTGACGTCGGCGCGGCGGAACTTGATCGAGTTGCTGACCAGGTTCGCCAGCAGGTTGGTCAGCAGCGGCTCCTCGCCGCGGATGACCGGCATCTCGTCCCAGGTCAGCTCGGCGTCGGCGTACTGGAGGGCGGCCTCGGTCTGCCCCGCCACGTCGCCCATCACCTTGTTCAGGTCGACCTCGGTGAAGCCGGTGGTGAGCCGGCCGATCCGGGAGAACGCCAGCAGGTCGTTGATCAGGCGCTGCATCCGCTGCGCCCCGTCCACCGCGAAGGCGATGTACTGGTCGGCCCGCTCGTCGAGCTGCCCGGAGTATCGGCGCTGGAGCAGCTGGCAGAAGCTCGCCACCTTGCGCAGCGGCTCCTGCAGGTCGTGCGAGGCGACGTACGCGAACTGCTCCAGGTCACGGTTGGAGCGGGTCAGCTCCTCGGCCTGCTTCTGCAGCTGGCTGTTGACCCACTCGATGTTCTCCCGTGCGGCGCGTACCTCGGCGAGGTCCTTGGCGATCTTCTGCCGCATGACGTCGACGTCCTCGGCGAGTCGGACGAACTCCGGCGGCCCGGTGCCTTCGATGTGGTGCTGGTAGTCGCCCTCGGCGACCTCGCGGACCTGCTGGGCCAGCCCGGTGAGCGGGCGGATCACCATCCGGTCCAGCGAGAGCACCAGCACGGTGCCGGCGATCAACACCACCACCGCGGCCACGATCAGCAGCATGACCAGCAGGTTGCCGGTCCGCTCCACCTCCCGGGCGCTGCGCTGCCGCTCGACCAGGATCTCCGCCTGGAGGTCGGCGACGGCCGCGCGGACCTGGTCGAACTGCTGCCGGGACTGGTCGGTGATGAGGGCCTGCCCGGCGGCGGTGCCGCTGCGCTGGGTGGTGTCGATGACCGGCTGGGCCACCGTCCGCCGCCAGTCGTCGGCCTGCCGCTGCGCGACGCGCAGGTCGTCGACCACCCCCGGGTAGTCGCGGCTCAGGTTCTCGATCTGCGCGGCGGTCGCCTGCTCCTGCTTGACCCCGTTCTCGTACGGGGTCAGGTCGGCCGGGTCGCCGCTGACCGCGTACCCCCGGACGCCGGTCTCCTGGTCGAGCAGCGCGTTGAGCAGCTCCTGCCCCTGCACCCGCAGCGGTCCGGTCCGGGTGAGCAGCGCGTCCATGTACTGCCGGTTCTGGGTGGCCACCGCCGCCTCGGCGACGGCGAGCCCGACCAGCAGCATGCCCGCCACCGTGAGCAGCGTGAGGACCCGGCGGCGCAGCGTCCAGCCGTACCGGTCCGACTTCACCGGCCACCACCTCGGGTGACCAGCAGCATGGCGACGTCGTCGGCGAGCGGGCCACCGTTGATCTGCTCCGCCCGGCCGACCAGCCAGGCCGGGAGCTCGGACAGCGGTACGGCGTGGTTGGCCGGCTCCTCGAGCAGGCCGGCGAGCCCCGGCACGTCCAGCCGCTCGTCGCCGTCGCCCACCCGCCCCTCGATCAGGCCGTCGGTGTACATCAACAGGGACCAGTCATCGGTGTCGAACTCCAGATCGAACGCTACGGGGCGGCGGGGCCGTACGCCGAGCAGCAGGCCGCCGGGCGCCGGGACGGGCGCGACCTTACCGCCGGAGAGCAGCAGCGGCGGCGGGTGGCCCGCCAGCCGGACGGTGGCCCGGTTGTCGGACAGGTCGAGGCAGACGGTGGCGACGGTGGCGAAGATCTCCTGGAGCCGCCGCTCACTCATCAGCACCTGTTCCAGGGCGGGCAGCACCTCGTCGTCGTCGACGCCGGCCAGGATCAGGGCCCGCCAGGCGACCCGGAGTTCCACCCCGAGCGCGGCCTCGTCCACCCCGTGCCCGCAGACGTCGCCGACGATCAGGTCGACCCGGTCGGGCCGGGTCTGCACCACGTCGAAGAAGTCCCCGCCGATCAGGGCGGCGTGCCGGCCCGGGCGGTAGAAGGTGTGCACCGCCACCTCGTCGGTGGTCATCAGCGGCTGGGGCAGCAGGCCGCGTTCCAGCCGGGCGGACTCGGCCTGGCGCAGCTCCACCTCGCGCAGCCGCCGGGCGTTCTCGTCGGCCCGCTTGCGTTCCACCGCGTAGCGCAGCGCCCGGGTCAGCAGCACCCCGTCGACCTGCCCCTTGACCAGGTAGTCCTGGGCGCCCTCGGCGACCGCCACGATGCCCAGGTGCTCGTCGGAGCGACCGGTCAGCACGCAGACGGCGGCGCCGGTGGTCATCTCCAGCACCCGGCGGAGGCCGTCGAGGCCCTGCGCGTCGGGCAGGCCGAGGTCGAGCAGGACGCAGTCGACGCCGGCCACCCGCTGCCGGGCCTCGCTCAGGCTGGTGGCGACGAGCAGGTCGATCATCGAGTTGGTCTCGGCGAGCAGCTCGCTCACCAGGAACGCGTCGCCCTCGTCGTCCTCGACCAGCAGCACCCGCAGCCGCTCACCCGGTGGCAGGTTGGGATGGCGGCCGAGGCCGCCGTGCGGGTACGGCACGCCGGAGGGACCGGTCATACCGGACCCCCGGTGCGGCCGGGTCACCGCCGCGAGACGCGGGAGTTCGCTGGTGATGTGGGGCTCCTTCCGAGTGCCCTGCTGATCCTGTATTAGACAACGGTCGCACACAACATGGACCGTCCGGTCCGGGCGTACCCGGGCAGGGCCGTCACTGGAGTAGGCGTCCGGGCCGGTGGCAGCGTCACGGTTCGGTCCCGAGGAGCCCCGTGGCCGGTTCGGGCGGTGCAGGATGGTGCCCCACCCCCGCACCACCTCCGAGGAGTCCGCCGTGGGCGCACCCCCCATCTCCACCGCCGATCGGAGGCCCGTCCGGCCGGCCGCCGACCGGGCGCTGGCCCGGCCGGCCCGCCGACCGCTGGCCGCCCTGATCGCGCTCGTCGCGCTGCTCGCGGTGGGCGCCGCGATGCTGGCCACCCTGGCCACCCCCACGCCGAGGGCGGCGGACGCCCCGGCCGACGAGTTCAGCGCCGGCCGGGCGTACCGGACCGTGCAGACCATCGCGGACCGGCCGCACGTCGCCGGCAGCGCCGCCAACGACCAGGTACGCGAGCACCTGGTCGGCGCGCTGCGCGGCCTCGGCCTGGAGACCGAGGTGCAGGACACCGTGGCGCCGGAGGCCGGGCAGCTCAGCGGGGCCGCCGGCGGGGCGACGCTGGCCCGGGTCCGCAACGTGGTGGCCCGGCTGCCCGGCTCGGAGTCCACCGGTCGGGTCTTCCTGGTGGCGCACTACGACTCGGTGCAGTCCGGGCCGGGCGGCAACGACGACGGCGCCGGCACCTCCACCATCCTGGAGGTGGCGCGGGCGCTGGCGGCCGGCCCGCGACCGCGCAACGACATCGTCTTCGTGCTGACCGACGCCGAGGAGGCCTGCCTCTGCGGGGCGTCGGCGTTCGCGTCGAGCCACCCGCTCGCCGCGGACGGCGGGGTGGTGCTCAACCTGGAGGCGCGCGGCGCGACCGGTCCGGTGATCATGTTCGAGACGTCCCGGAACAACGCGAAGCTGGTGGACGTCTTCGGCCGGGCCGCCGCCCACCCGGTGGGCACCTCGTTCGCCGTGGAGATCTACCGGGCGCTGCCCAACGACACCGACTTCACCGCCTTCGCAGACCACGACTTCGTCGGGCTGAACTCGGCGTACATCGACGGGGGCGCGGTCTACCACACCCCGTTGGACACCCCGGCGGCGATGGACCGGGGCAGCCTTCAGATGCACGGCGACAACGCGCTCGGGCTGGCCCGCGAGTTCGGCCGTACCGACCTGAAGGACCTGTCGTCGGGGCACGACGCCACCTACTTCCCGGTGCCCGGCGGGCTGGTCCGCTACCCCGGCTGGCTGACCTGGCCGCTGGCGGCGGCGGCGCTGCTGGCGGTGCTGGCACTGGGCTGGCTCATCCGCCGCCGGGGCCGGGCCGGCGCCGGCGGGCTGGCGGCCGGGTTCGGGCTGACGCTGGTGCCGGTCGTGCTCGCCCCGGTCGCCGCCCAGCTGCTCTGGGCCGGGATCACGGCGCTGCGCCCTGGCTACGCGGAACTGCTCGACCCGTACCGGCCGACCTGGTTCCGGCTCGCCGTGGTGGCGCTCGCCGGGGCGATCCTGCTCGCCTGGTACGCGCTGACCCGCCGCTGGGCCGGGCCGGCCGCGCTGGCCTTCGGCGGGCTGGCCTGGCTGGCCGTGCTCGGGGTGGTGCTGGCCGCGCTGGTGCCCGGCGGGGCGTACCTGGCCACCCTGCCGGCGCTGGCCGGCGCGCTCGCCGGCCTGGTCGCGCTCGGCGCCCGGATCGACGGCCCGTGGCCGGTGGTCGCGGTGACCCTGGCCGGCGCGGTGGCGGTGGTGATCCTGCTGCCGACGGTGGTGCTGCTCTTCCCCGCGTTGGGCATGGCGATGGGTGGCGTGGCGGCGCTCTTCGCGGTGCTGCTCGGGCTGGCCGCCCTGCCGGTGCTCGACCTGCTGCACCCGGCCGCCGGCGGGCAACGCGGCATGGTCGCGCTGCGCGCCCGCCGGTTGGGCGCGCTGCCGGCCCTCGCGGCCGCGCTCGCCGCGGTGGTGCTCGCCGGGGTCGGGCTGCGCGTGGACCGCTTCGACGCCGCCCACCCGGTGCCCACCCACCTGATGTACGCCCTGGACACCGACAAGGGCACCGCGGAGTGGTGGAGTCGCGAGGAGGACCCGCAGCCCTGGACCCGGTCGTACGTGGTGGAGAAGGGCTCCCCGAACTGGTTCTTCCCGGCGCTCGGCGACGACGCGATCGGCTACGGCCCGGCTACGGCGGCGAACCTGCCGGCGCCGAAGCTGGAGGTGCTCGCCGACACCACCTCGGGTGGCGAGCGCACCCTGCGGGTCCGGCTGATCCCGCAGCGGACGGTAAGGCTCGCCTCGTTGCACGTGGAGGCCGACTCGGCGACGGTCACGCGGGCGGTCGCCGCCGGGCAGCCGCTGCCGATCGCCCCGCAGGTGCCCGGCAGTCGCTGGGGATTCGGCCTGGTCTTCCACGCCCCGCCGCCGGAGGGCGTGGAGATCACGCTGACTCTGGTGCCGAAGGGGCCGAAGGTGGTCCTGCGGGCGATGGACGCCAGCGACGGGCTGGAGGGGCTGCCGGGCTTCCGCCCCCGGCCGCCCGACGTGGGCGTGGTGGGCTCGCACACCTCCGAGATGCTCGCCGTCGCCCGCACCTACCCGCTGTAGTCACCGGCCCGGCGGAGCCGCGGTGGACGCCGCGGCTCCGTCGGCCTGGTCACGCGGGACGGGGACGAGCCGGGTCTGCTGGTCGCCGCGGCGCAGCCGGCCGTCGGCGGCCAGCTCACCGAAGAGGTAGATCTCGGTGGCGACGACGCCACCCCGGGCCAGGACCGCGGTGAGGGTGTACCGGGCGGCCACCCGGTCGCCGGCCACCAGCGCCTGGTGGATCTCGGTGTGCACGCCGGTGGCCCGCTTGCGGGCGGGGCGCACGTGCGCGAGGAGCATGGTCCGGTCGAGCGGCACGCCGTCGTTGTGGAGCACGAAGTCGGGGGTGTGGTACCGGTCGAACACCTCGGCGGGATCCTCGTCGCCGAACGCGATCTCGTGCGGGTACCGGGTCAGGTATGCCGCGAGGTCGCGGCCCGGGGTGCTGTGGTCGTCGGGCATCTCGTCCTCCACGCGCCGCCTAAGTCTGACAGATGTGTCCAACCTAAGCCCGAGGACTAAGCTTGACAACCGTGTCTGAGTTGCCCCAGGAACGGCGGCGTCGCGCCGATGCCGAGCGCAGCGTCGCGGCCGTCCTCGACGCCGCGACCGATCTGCTGGGCCGGCGACCCGAGGCGAGCATGGAGGAGATCGCCACCCACGCCGGGGTCGCCCGACAGACCGTGTATGCCCACTTCAGGTCGCGTCGCGCGCTGCTGCGCGCCCTCGTCGGCCGGATGACCGCCGAGGCGACGGATGCGATCGACGCCGCCGACCTGGACTCCGGCTCCGCGGCGACCGCGCTGCTGCGCTGGGTCGACGTCAGCTGGGGGCTCATGTCGCGGTATCCGGTGCTGCTCACCCCCGTCCTGGCGGCTGAAGGCCCAGAAGAGGAGCACGAACGGCACATGCCGATCATCGAGCGACTCGACCGGCTCGTCCGACGCGGTCAGGCGTCCGGCGACTTCGACCCGCAGTCGTCGCCGACCTGGCTGGTGGCCGCCGTCATCGGCCTCGGTCACGCCGCCGGCGAGGAGGTACGGGCCGGCCGGATGAGCACGCCGGATGCCGGGGCCGCATTCCGGGAAAGCGTGCGCCGCGTATGCGCGGCGGAACCGCCCGGCCGGCAGGACTGATCCAGCGGAATCCACGGGCGGCGCACTGTTGATCAGCGCGCTACCGTGCCCGGCATGAGTGCCGACGGCTGGCTCGCCGATACCCGCGCCTCCTACGACACGGTGGCGGAAAGCTATGCCGACCTGCTGCGTGACGCACTCACCGGTGCGCCCTACGAGCGGGCGATCCTGGCGTTGTTCGCGGAACTGGTCCGCACCAGCGGCGGTGGACCCGTGGCCGACATCGGTTGCGGACCGGGACGGCTTACCGCCCATCTCCACAGCCTCGGTCTCGACGCCTCCGGCATCGACCTCTCCCCCGCCATGATCGACATCGCCCGACGTGACCATCCCGGCCTGCGGTTCGAGGTGGGCTCCATGACGGACCTCGACCTGGGCGATTCGTCGGTCGCCGGTCTTCTGGCCTGGTTCTCACTCATCCACATCCCCGACGACGAGGTCCCCGCGGTCCTCGCACACTTCCACCGGGTGTTACGCCCCGACGGCGCCCTCCTGCTCGCCTTCCACATCGGCGACGAGCACCAGCTGAAGACGCAGGGCTACGGCGGCCACCCGATGAAGGTGTACGTCCACCGCCGTCCGCCCGAGCGGGTCGCCGCCTGGCTTGGTGACGCCGGGTTCACTGTCGAGGCCCAGATGCTTCACTACCCGGACGAAAGCAGGCGAGGGGCGTTCCTCTTCGCACGCCGCCAGCCCTAGCCTGAGGCGTCGAACCATCCCGGTAGCGCAGGTCAGGGCCATGCCGCCGCTTCTTCCAGCGGCACGCACGAATCGGAGGGCGAAACAGGCCCCAGCTCATGCTTGACGCTTGGCTTGCATCCCGAGTGTGCAGCCCGCTGCTGTGAGCAGGTGGCGCCATTCCTCGTAAGGAAATCCTGCCCGGTCAGGCGTGGGCTTGCCGCGCATGCTGTAGAAGGGGTGATCGCCGCCGTCCTGCTGGATTGCGTAGAGGTTGCCCGACGGGTCACGTCTCCAGGAGACGCCGTGCCCGCGGAAGTCTCGGCGGGCGAGCCAGTCGGTGACGTTCGGCCAGTAACCAGTCCAGCCACTGGGGCGCAGCGACTCGAACGCGGTGTGCATTGTCGAGGCGATCTGCTCGACGTCATCGTCGTCATGGACGCTGACGAAGCGGCACAGCAGGACCAGCGCGGGACCGGGGTGCGGCATCGACTGGTCGAGGGTGGCTACCGCGCGGCAGACAAGATCGAGTTCCCACCACCGGAATGCGAACGGGTGCCAGTGGGCCATGTCGTCCCAACCGATGCTGCGAACGCCGTCCGACGTCGGGGCGCGGATACCAAGCTCGTAGGAGTCGTACCGGCCCTGCACCTCAAGCACGACCTGACAACCGCCGCCCACGGGAAACTCGACAGTGGCATCCGGGACCCTGGCGGCGCCCTCCTCGTCGAAGAAGAACGCCTGCCAGAAAGCCGGCTCCTGGAATCGCTCACGGAGGCTGCGAGGGGCGGGCATCGGCGCAGGTTACCGGCCGCGGCGACTGAGCATCGCCCCGACGTCAAGCATGTGTTGGCTCGTAGGCAGGTAGTGTGCGGGCGCTTGGCCGCAGCCGAAGACCTGGAGGAGCGACGTGGGCGCGAAGACAGCTCTGCTGGCGTTCGCCGATGGAGATGTCCGTCCCGCGTTGCTTGAAACGGCGCGCTCGGAGCGACTCGAAACCGAGGCGCTGGTACGTCAGGTCCACCCTGGCTGCGTCGTCGAGCCCACCGACGACGGCACGTTGTTCGACGACATCTACCCCCCGGACGACATCACCTACGCCACCGTGCTGGCCGGAGCCGAGCTCTACTGCGACCGGCGGCTCGTGCTCGACCGCCCGTCTGAGCTGCCGGAACACCTGCGTCAAGCTGGCGCAGGCAGGCGCATCATCATGCATGGGATGCACTCGGTCGTGGACTGGCTCGGTTTCGCGGTCTGGGAAGACGGCGTGCTCATCAGATCGCTTGAGTCTGTCGCCCGACGGCGGCATCCAGGAGAACATCGGCAAGCCGTACGACTTCGAGCTGCCGTACTGGGCGGGTGAGCATCCCGTCGAACCCGTACCGGGCTGGCCCAACCAGGGACCGTACCCATTGCCCTTCCATCCCCTTGGGCTGGGCGAGGAGGCATTGCGTGCGCTGTTCGGCTTCGTCATAGAGGGCCACCCCGACCCCGACGACATCGACACCGAAGCTGTTCACCTGCACGGCTTCCGGGTGACCGACCCATCGGGCGACGAACAGGCCGCGCGTGAAGCCAGGTACGCGGAGGTACTACGGGCCATGGGCCCACCACGGAGCTTCCGGATGGGACCGGACGGGACGATGTACGAGGTGAGCCTCGACAGCTTCTGATTCGCCAACCCTCCGGTCGGCAGATCGCGCAGGTCCTGATGCCGCTCTGTCGCGTAAGTGATGAGGCCGGACACCGGCCGCCGGCGAATGTCGGGCTCCACTTGATGAGTTGCGGATTGGTGCGAGATGAGGCGTCACACGTCCGGCTAGAGGAGCCCCCGTCAGGACGCAGCACACAGAGCTTGTAAACGAGATGTCACCGATTCGATCCCCGCCGGGCTCGGGAACCTTGCCGCGCCGGCCGTCGCGCCCCATCCGAGGGCCGATCAACCGATCCAGATCATCACCACTACGGCGACCATTCCGAGTGTCAGAGCGCCGAAGACGACGACCAGCACCCAGCGACGCCATCCGCGCTGCGGCGGGTCGTGGACCAGGAGGGCTGGCGCTCGCCGGTCGGGGCGGCGGGCGATGGCGCTAGCCAGCCGCTCAAAATCCGCGACCTGGCCAGCCGCCGTCAATCCAATCGTCTCCGACACCTCCGGCAACGGCGGCGGGGCGGAGACGTCTTGTGTCTCGTACAGCGGCTCGATCCGTGGCGGCAGCCGGCGAAAGCGGTTGTTCACACGACCAGAGTCGCAGACGCCACCAAGGCAAACTCGTGGTCGAAGTGGCGGGGAAGTACAGCAACGTACCGGACCGTTTGGAGCCTTGGAGCTGCCACGGAGGTCGGAAGGCCGGGATCCTACTTCCAGCGGAAATGCACGAACCGAAGCAGACCAGCACATTGACCTGATGGTTGACGGAACGACGTCGCAGGATGCTTGACGCAAGGGCTGCGATCGGGTTCAGGGCCGTGAGCCACGCACCGAATGCCACCAGGCGGTGTCGATGACAACCTGTTCTGTTTCGAAGGCATCATGCTCGAACGCTTCCACGTCGACGGGCGCCGGCGGCTGGTCCATCAGCTCGGTGATCTCATCGGGCAGTCGCACGTTGTGCGCGTCGACGTAGTGCGCGAGCCCCTCTGGCCACACGAAGTACTTGCCGTCGGTCAGTTCGGTGGATCCGTTGCCGGTGCCACACAGCCGACACAGTGAGTGGCCCGCTGTAGCCACGAACCACGTGCCACCACGCAGGTAGTCGCTTACCCGTCGCTGGCTCGCCGCATCGGCCTCGCGGTCCACGAACAGCGCGGGGTCGGGCCAGTGCTCTTCGCCTGGCTCACACCAGTAGCCGATCAGTCGCAAAGTCCGAGTGTTGTCTGCCTCGCTGCTCGACACGGGCATCATCGTCGCAGGGACGGATGACGGGTCGAGCGTCAAGGATCACCCGAGGCCGCCGCGTAAACCACCAACCGGCGCAGGACAGCCGGCTGCCCCCAGAATTGCCTGGTCTCACATGATGTTTGACGGATCGGCCTCACCAGATGCTCTACATGATCGCGATGGTCTGACCGCCAGCGCTTGCCTGCGGGGCCGCGCTGGCGAGACGTCCGCTCATAGCCGAACTGAGCACGGTCAGTGTGTTTGGGTCTCCCACACCGGCTGCTGAGGCTCGTCGTTGTGCACGATGATGTCGACGTGATCGGTCGGGCGGACCGTAGCGAAGTAGAGCTGTTGGGAGGGGATGTAACGCTCGCGCCAGCGCCG